>NZ_JBSSFD010000019.1:0-79420 GCF_054062295.1 Lysinibacillus sp. TE18511 | reverse complement strand
TATTTTTTATGAAAAAAATTTAAAGCCGGTGAAATTTTACTGATCGTAAAATTTCACCGGCTTTTTAGTTTAGAGATGGGTTTTGTCCCAGCCTCCTCGTTAGTCAAATAACCAACTTCCCTTTCACTACTGAATATCATCTGAACCATGTGCGTTCACTTCATCTATGACTATACTATAAGAAATATTAAGTTTATCCCAAACCCAAGCGTGGAAAATTCTATCTATTTCTATTTTTAATGCTTTATCGTCCATATCCTCGTTAATACCTAAATTTTCAAAAGTGAATGTCTCTTTAGCATCTGTGCCTTTATATTTGGTACTACTAAATGAAAAAGTAACGGTTTTACGCATTAATTTATCCTCCTATTTTAATCATTCATGGATTCGCCTTTTATAACAGCATATGGTATTTCTTCTTATTACACAAACCTGCACAGTTAGTTTAATAAGAATAGCGACGCTTATTAAACTATCGCGAATTATTGCTTAGTTTTTGTTGTCTAGCTCATACAAATCTATAATTTCTTTGTGTGCTATTCCATCGTCTTGTCCTTCCCAATGAATCACCGCATATATTTTATCTATATCTTTAAACGTTATGGACTTTCCGTCTTTCGTTATTGGTGGTGGTCCTTCGATAGCTCCAGTATCAATCTCGTTTTTAAAATCTTCAGGTCCTGAGACTGCTTTACTTTGCAGGGTTATATCTTTCTTGTTTATAACGGCGTTCATTTCAAAGACAAAATAATTAGTAGTGTAATCATTTTCTCTTGTTTTAAAACGAAGCTTACCATTTCCCGAATTTAGAATCCCTGAAGTCAGATCTACTTGATAACCATCTAACTCCCAATGGGGACTTTCTCCCGATAATCTTAAATGATAAAAATCATTTGTGGCATTTCGATGATTCAAGTACATAACAATGGCTAATAATACGAAAACAATGAATATCAGTACTGGATAAACGATTTTATGAACCAAAAGCTTTCTCACCCCTCTGCTCTCTTAAACAATCTAGCCCTATAGTTCAATAAGAAAAAAAGAGCTGCCTATGCAACTAAATAATCTTCAACTAAAGCAGCCCAGTAGTTTAATAAGAAAAGCAAATCTAATAAAGAATAGTACATACTTATAATACGGTTCACCTTAATGTAGTTAGTTTCCATATATATCCTTACCAGCGATTCATCGCTATTTTCACCCAGACAACGTATAATAAGAGAAGCAGAAGAAGAATTCATTTTTCCTCTAGTTAAAAAAAGAGGTGCAATTACTTGAAACAGTTTGAAACAGCATTACCTGAGCAGTATGAAACATTAAAAAAACAGGCCAATTATACGTCTAGCTGGCGAGAGCGTTTAGACGCAGTCGAAATGTTATCGGCTTATCAACATGACAAAATCATAGATTTATTAAAAAATCGTATGCAGCATGATACTGTCAACAAGGTGCAATTAGCAGCCTATGAAGCACTCGCGGCGTTTGGTGAGGACGTAGAGAAGCCATCACCTGCACGTTTTGATATTATCAAAGGCACAGACAAAATTTTCCTACGGGTGAAAAAGAGCTTGCCTAAGGACCATACAGTGGCAGACTTTGCGGATAAACTAAAACGTATGCGTTTAGATGTCTTTGATGCGTATGAAGGCGACAAAGGTGTACAATTTATGAACTGGTTAGAGGAACGTTGGGCAAAACTATAATCAGTAGTTTTGCAATTTATGAAGGAAAGTCATTCTCTCCGTTTGTGGAGGGAATGGCTTTTTCTTATCTTACGCTGCGGTTCATCGAAACTAATATTAAATTGTATTACTTCTTTTCTTTGATCATCTATCTTTATTGTTTAATGATAAAACAAACACCTTATTAAACTAACCTGCTGCCCTGTTAGTTTAATAAGGTATAATTTTACATATCAATTATACTACACTTTCATTTAACAAATATTCCTAAAAATATCTTTAATCACAAATAAAAGCTGAACTAATAAAAAAATTAGTTCAGCTTAAAAATAACTCTTAATAATGTTGCACATTTCATAAAGGATACTGATGTAACAAGTGAATTACTTAATAAAATTTTAGTGGGCTTTTTCTAATGCTAACTTAATGCCAAAGCCAATTAGTACTGCTCCTGTCAATCCTTCGATAACAGCCTTCGTAGTTGGCTTTTTCATAAATGCGCTAATTTTATCCAATAAGTAAACATAGAATACAAACCAAAATCCTGTTAAAGCGGTGTATATAAGCCCCATTATAAGAAACGGCATAAATGTACCGCTCGTGCTATCTACAAACTGCGGTAAAAATGTTAGAAAAAATACAGCCACCTTTGGGTTTGTAACATTCGTTAATAAGCCTTGCTTAAAGCAAGATTGATGCGAATATTTGTGATCAATTTGGGTCTCGTCTTGCGCAACAGGAGGTTGCGTGCGTATTGCTCGTAATGCCCATAGTGTTTTAACACCTAAATAACATAAGTAGACCGCTCCGACGTATTTTAAAATGGCAAATACATATGCTGACTTTACAATAATCGCTGAGAGCCCAATAACTGCCGCAAAAGTATGAATTAGTAATCCACAGCACGAACCAATTAAAGTCTGTAACCCCCCTTTTCTGCTTACCGTAAGTGTATTTTTGGTTGCGATGGCCGTATCTGGACCAGGTAAAATAATTAACAAAATACACATTACTAAAAAAACAGATATGTTCACCATGTTAATCCCCCTTTTTAGTCAGAAAATTATAAAAATAATATTACCATATGTATAGGTTTACAAAAAGACGCGAAAGAAAATTTATCCAGGTATTTATAATTGACATATAACCTTAAGGTGTTATATATTCATAACACCTTAAGGTTATATTTTCAAAAAGGAGTTCATTGTAAATGACTGAAAAACTAGAGAATATCGTTAAAACAATTACCCTTAAAGCACCGATTGAGAAAGTATGGGAAACCGTAACGGATGCTGAAAAGATTGCTTCTTGGTTTATGCCAAATGATTTTAAACCAATTGAAGGTCATGAATTTACACTACAATCACCATTTGGCCCTTCACCATGTCGAGTAGAACAAATAGAAGCTCCACATTTTGTTCGTTTTGCATGGGATACAGATGGATGGTTTGTCACTTTTGAATTGAAAGAAATTGGGGAGCAAACAGAATTTACGTTAACACATGGTGGTTGGAAAGAAGCATCACATATTATTCCAAAAGCTAACGTACCTACGGAAGCTGTTCGTACAAAAATGGATGGCGGCTGGACAATGATTGTCGGTCAAAAATTAAAAGCGGTAGTGGAATCACAATGACACAGCTTGCTGTAAAATATGATGTTTTTCAAGCAATCGCTGATCCTACAAGACGTCATGTCCTACAGCTGCTTGCCGAAAGTGATCAGCCCATCTCACTTATTTCTGAGAATTTTTCTATAAGCCGAACTGCTGTCGTGAAGCATTTAAAAGTTCTTGAACAGGCTGAACTAGTCTCTGCCCAGAAAAAAGGACGAGAAAAAATATATACATTACATGCTGAAAAACTAAAAGAAATTGAAGATTGGCTACAGTACTTTGATTTATTTTGGGATAATAAATTGGCACAACTTCAAAGCCTTCTCGAAGAAGATTAAAATTATAAGGAGCTGTCCCGTACTTTTAGGACAGCTCCTCGTTTAATAAAGATAAAATAATCCACCATTAATAATTTCTATTTTAATTTTCGCATCATATTGTTCCTCTAAAGCCTTCTTTTCAATGTTATAACATTCTGGTTTGTCATCGACATCTTCATAAAAGTAATCTAGTACGCGTTGATCACGTTGCCATCTCTTTTTTGCTTCAGTAGCCCACGAATGGTCATCCTGTGCAATGATTGCTTCAATGGCTGCATCTAATCTTTGAAGTCCCCGGATAGGCTTAATAATATATTGCACATGAAAAACATGCTCTGCCGGAACAGTATCTAGCTCGGTTGCATATATGGTTTCGTAAAAATCCTCTTTAATGATTCCTGTTAATAGATTGATACCAAAGGAATAGAGCATTTCTTTCGTCCGGTCGCAGCAATACGATACTTTATAATTCACCCCTAACCACGGTGTTAGTATAACCTGCCCTCTTGCGGTGTCGACCTTCTCATACATTTGAACATAAGCTCCTAGCTCCCTTGTTGCTTGAAAAAGCTGGTTCATTCTTGGAGAACCAAAATGAATTGCCTCTCCATAAAGACTACCAGCTGATGCTGTTTGATTTGTAATGAATGTTACTTGAGCTGGATTCGGCTCGCTATTTGTAGCTTCTACGTATTGCCAATAAAATGGTCGGTTCATTATTTTTTTATCGATATCAACCGTTAATTGCACTGTAAGATAATGGTGGTCTTCCCCTACAATATAGCAATCATTTTCTGTGAAAAATTGTCGTAAAAAACTATGAACTTGCTGTGGATACATGCTCCTTCTCCCTTACACTATACAGATTCTTTAAAGTTAGATAGAATCGCATCTAAGTCCCCTACTACTTTTTCGAAAACATCAATTTTCGTATGAAGTAATGCTAATATGTTCTCTTCAATAGTATTTGCAATAGCCAGATTGTAAATATGAACATCATGCTCTTGCCCTAATCGATGTACACGTCCAATCCGTTGCTCTAGCTTCATAGGGTTCCAAGGCAAATCGTAGTTAATGACATGATGACAGAATTGAAGATTAATCCCTTCGCCACCTGCCTCAGTTGCGATTAGAACCTGTGCCTTTTCCTTAAATAGATGCTTCATATAATCACGTTTGTTTTTATTAAATTTACCGTTAAACAGGACGCTCGTTATACCTTTAGAATGTAAATACCATTGCAAATAAATTTGAGTAGCTCTATACTCTGTAAAAATTATCACTTTATCTTGTGCTTGTTCGATTATTTCAAGCGTCTTATTTGCCTTTGAATTCACTTCCAAAGCCATTAATTTTGCTAGTATAGCTTCCACTTCTTGTGATTGTGCATTATCTTCTTCAAGCATTTTAGATAATGTTAAAGCTGTCGCTTCTTTGCTACTACACATTTCCTTCCGCAATGTAATTAATGAAAAAGATCCAGTATTTTGAAGCGTTCCGAGCAAATCATAAACTTCCGCTTCTTCCTTCGTAAATTTGATTGGAACAATTTGAACGCGACGATTTGTCCATTCAATTCCCGTGTCCTCTCTCCTATTCCTCACCATCACCTGATTAACTAATTCCTTTAAATAATCATTATGCTCTAAATCATGCTTACTTGCCGAAAATGCAGATTGAAATGTATCATAATTGCCCAGATGGCCAGGCTTAAGTAAGGAAATAAGATAAAATAATTCAAAGACATCGTTTTGAATTGGTGTTGCGGTTAATAATAAACAAAACTTCTTCTTTAAACTTTGTACGAATTCATAAATTTGAGTTTTATGATTTTTTAGCTTGTGCGCCTCATCAATAATAATCATGTCGTAATCTTGCTCATAAATGCGCTCTTTGTGTGGACTTTTTTTGGCAGTATCCATACTCATAATAAGGACATCGTAGCGCTCTATCGGAACATTTTTTTTATAAGCGATTGCTGGAATATGAAATTTTATGTTTAATTCTTCTATCCACTGATTAATAAGAGATGCTGGCGCTAATATTAATGCTCTTTTGACGAGTCCCCGGATCAGATATTCCTTTAAAATTAAACCCGCTTCAATTGTTTTACCAAGTCCCACCTCATCAGCTAAAATCGCTTTTCCATTCATACGTTCAATCACCGTTTCCGCTGCTTCTAACTGGTGCGTAAGTGGCTTTAGATTTGGTAAATACTTCGTCGCTTGTAAACCTGTGAAATCAGTAATTAACTTCATTTTCACAATGTCATAATTCATCTTGTACAATGTCCAACTATCCCATTTTTCAAGATGATCTAGTTTTTTTATAAAGCCTTCTTCCCATTCAGACGACCTTTCTATTTTCATGATCAACACCTCATGCCATTATTTCTAGTTTAGGTTGTCCAAAAAAGAGAAAGCTATGTTAAGGTTTTGCGAAAGAAAAATTAAATAATTAAAGTTTTCTCCAGCAAAGCTAGTAGTTGATTTCCGTTCCGTCTGGGCGCTTTGCCGCTGACGCTTCGCTTTCGCGCAGATAAAACATTTGTTGCTGTCGCTTCGCTTTCGCACAGATAAAACATTGTTGCTGTCGCTTCGCTTTCGCACAGATAAAACATTGTTGCTGTCGCTTCGCTTTCGCACAGATAAAACATTGTTGCTGTCGTTTCGCTTTCGCACAGAGCAAAGCTTCCTGGGGGCGTCGGGGCAACAGGATGTTGGTCACGAAGGCGTTATCACAGGACGTGATGCTCTTAGCCTTCGTTCCTCTATTGCTAATCCCCAAAGAGTCGCCCACCCTCCACTCCAATCAAC
This sequence comes from Lysinibacillus sp. TE18511, assembly GCF_054062295.1. NCBI lineage: Bacteria > Bacillati > Bacillota > Bacilli > Caryophanales > Bacillaceae > Lysinibacillus > Lysinibacillus sp. TE18511. Next base: position 72,984 of record NZ_JBSSFD010000019.1, on the reverse strand, counting down.
TTACATTACATACATTTTAAAATGACACTTCAACCTTTCGTAGTTAAACCTGCCTCTTTTTAAATCCATATACCTTATTCATTTACACTATCTAATACCATATTATTTTCTGCAAAGTTCTATTGCATATACTCCATGATTACCACGTCTGCAAAATTCATTACTATGCAAATCCAATCCCTGTTTAAAAATTAAACATATAGGACCATTAATATTGTACAATTTAAAAGGATAATGGTATTAAGATAGTCTTTTTATTCTCTTCCTTTTTCCATACAATTAAAGAAGTATTAGTTTTAGAAGAACGAGATTAAGGGGCTCAATTAATAGGGCTTACATATACCGAGGAGGTTACTATGAAAATTCTTGAAGCATTAACAATATCATTGCCTTACATTCATTTAGCTATGAAGGGCGAGTCCATGATTGGATTGGTAGATAAAGAAAGTGAGAGTATTATTGCTTATTTACCTGGGAAACGGATAGATTCTGGTTATAAAGTCGGGCAAAAACTTCATCCAGATGATGCAATTTTACATCTCCCACTTAAAGGAAAAAGTACTGATGAGCCTGTACCCGAAGAATATTATGGTGTGGTTTTTAACGCATTTTCTTTTCCCGTTCGTGAAAATGGGCAAATCGTAGGCGCGCTAGCCTTTGGAATACCTATTGATCATTCTCTTCAAATGGAGAAATATATTCTTACTATGAATGAAATTATCCAAAACCTACAGGATAAAGTACATACAATTGCCTCTCATTCGGAGGAGCTAGCTGCAACTAGTGAGGAGATTAATAAGCAGACACAATTTGCTTTAGAGGATGCTGAAAAAACAAATGGTATTACCGATTTAATAAAAAATATTTCGCGTCAAACCAATTTACTCGGATTAAATGCATCGATTGAAGCCGCACGAGCAGGTCAGCATGGTGCCGGATTTAATATAGTCGCACAAGAAGTTCGCAAGCTTTCTACTGAAACTACTACTGCTACTGATAACATTGAATCCTCGCTTCGAAGCATCAATTATAATCTTGAAAATTTAAAGCAAAACATGACTCAAATAAATGGTGCCACAAACGAACAGGCACAACTTGTTCAGGACTTTAGTGAAATCATTGATGAGCTTAATTCGCTTAGCTTGGAAATGAAGGGTTTTATGTCTAAAAAGTATTAAAATAAACTTAAAAAAGCTGTTCAGCGTATATTTTGACTGAACAGCTTTTATTTTTGTGGTATTTAAGCGCCTTCCTAAGTGTTACTTCAAAAAAACTAAATCATTCACCTATTCTATAAATGTTTTTCATTTTTAGTTTTACACACTTTTTTACAATTGGATTTTTAATCCTTAAATAATTATATAAACATAATAAAATCAGTGCCGTAAATTTCTAAAATATGCGATATGATTACTTTTTGGTACACTATTGGAAAAAGAAAATGAGGCCTATATGAAAAGGAAAATATTTATTTTACATGAAATATACGGTGTAAACGATTTTATAAAAAAGCAAGCTGCAACATACAGTAACGCTAGCACGACTGTCGAGTGCATTTCTTTATATTCAGAAAATACAGTATTTACATACGAACAAGAACAGGAAGCCTATGAATATTTCATAAATGAAGTTGGCTTTGATGCTCCTCTAAAAAAATTAACCCCAAAAATATTAGACGCTAAAACGCACTTTGATGAAGTGCTATTAATAGGATTTAGTGTAGGGGCAACTTTAGCTTGGAGACTATCTACACTCCCATTACAAGGAATCGTTTGCGTTTATGGTTCTCGCATTCGCCAATATCTTGAGGTAATCCCCTCTTGTCCAACACTTGTCATTTTACCAAGTCATGAGAAAAGCTTTAATGTCCTTGAATTAAAGAAAACACTCGATACATTACTAGCTGTTCACACGAAACAATATAATGGTCAGCATGGTTTTATGGACTATTATAATCCGAGCTATTGTCATGAAAGTTTTTTACAGGCACAAGGTGATATTTTAAATTTTTTCGGATCATCACCTAAAGTTGTGGATGACATTTGTTAAGACGTATGCCTTTTATCTTCATTCAGTAGAAGACTCCCACCTCTGGAGGTAGTGAGATAAATACGGATGTGATTTGTTATAAATATATTCCAATAATTTACTGAAATAGAGGAACTCTGTCTAAGAACGCCACGTCCTGTGGCAACGACTGAGTGACCAACATCACGTTGGCCCAAAGCCTCCGGCGGATGTCACGGATTTTGCGCGGGCACAATTCAAAATCCGGACGCAATTACGCCAAGGCGAAATTGATATAGTTGGAGTGGAGACTTGGCGACTCCTTGGGGATCAGCGATAGAGGAACGAAGGCTAAGAACATCACGTCCTGTGATAACGCCTTCGTGACCTACATCGTGTAGGCCCGAGCGGCTCATCGGACGCCCCCAGGAAGCTCTGCTTTGCGCGAAAGCGAAGCGTCAGCGGCAATGTTTTATCTGTAGCGAAAGCAAAGCGTCAGCAACAATGTTTTATCTGTGCGAAAGCGAAGCGTCAGCAACAATGTTTTATCTGTGCGAAAGCGAAGCGACAGCAACAAAGCGCCCAGTCGGAACGGAAATCAACCACACGTTATGGTGATGAGCACATTTTTCAAAACAAACAAAATTAAGGAGAACAAAATAATGGATCAAAATGAAAATATGATTATTGAACCTTATATAGAAGGAGGCAATGTTATTTATCCAAGCTTTCACCTTTCCTTACAGACAGGTATTATTATCGGCATTTATACAGATGTGTCTAAAATCAATACATTAATGAAATGGTTTATGAAACAAGGCAATACGTATACACATCTTCGTGAAAGTGCTTTGTATGAGCGACTTACGGTTCGAGAATATATCCAATTTTGCTTAAAGCTTTTCAATGCTACTTCTGAAAAGATGGAGGATTTATTGCCATTAATCGCTTTAACAGAGCAAAAAAACATTAAAATCAGCAAGCTTTCAAATGGAGAAAAGCAACGTTTAAAATTGATACATACATATCTCAGTTCAGCACAAATACAAGTTTTAGAAGAGCCATTTCAAAATCTAGATGAGTTTTCCAAGCAAAAAGTCATTCAGTTATTGGGTGCCCTTCAAAGACAAGATAAAACAATTATTTTACTGTCTAATAATTTCGAGGATTTAATTATTTCGAGTACAGCAATACATAGACTAGATACAATGGGCTTACATGCATTAGACGTTAAAGAGGATGAGACAGAGCCAGCTTCTCCTTCGCTTGAAAATGTACCGATTCGATTTGATAAAATTCCTACGAAGAAAAATGACAAAATCATTTTATTTAATCCCCCTGAAATTGACTATATCGAAAGTGTTGACGGGGGCGTTTCTGTGTATGTTGCAGGCGAAACCTATCCATGTACATTATCACTGAATGAGCTTGAGCAGAAATTGACACCGTTCGGCTTTTTTAGAAGTCATCGCTCTTATATCGTTAACTTGCAAAAGGTACGGGAAATCATTACATGGACTCGCAATAGTTACAGTCTAGCCTTAAATAGTAATGAAAGAGCTGTAGTACCTTTGTCGAAAAATAAGCTCGCAGACTTAAAGGAAATACTCGGAATTTAGTAGATTTCCCAGGAAATAAACGACTCCTGTCAGCTGAAATATTTCTCCACTAAAGGTCATTTTACTGCCTTTCACCTGTATTTTAATGTTGAGCTCTCCATTGTCCCTTATAGTGTAGATATCAACAACAACACAGGGAGGTTTTCAAATGAACGCAGTGATCGATGTTCAGCATTTGAAAAAAACATTTAATAAGGAAGCCGCATTACAGGATGTTTCCTTTACTATTCAAAAAGGAGAAATATTCGGCTTTCTTGGCCCTAGTGGCTCCGGAAAAACTACTACTATTAAAATATTAACAGCACAAACTGAAAAAACTGCTGGGGATGTTTTATTGTTTGGTCGCCCAGCAGATGAAATGAAACAAAGTCGAAATCGTAAACGCTTTGGTATTTTAACAGATAATAGTGGTCTGTACACAAGACTTTCAATTGAAGAGAACTTATTACTATATAGTGATTTATACCAATTACCAAAATCAGCAGTAAAAGAAGCATTAGACTTTGTTAACTTATATAGCGAGCGTAAAAAGAAGATTAGTCAGCTTTCTAAAGGGATGATCCAACGTGTTACACTTGCACGTGCCATCATGCATGAACCAGAATTATTATTTTTAGATGAACCAACTTCTGCACTCGACCCTGTTAATACACAGCATATATATAATGGCTTGCGTAGGTTAAATGAAATGGGTACGACAATATTTTTAACTACACATGATATGAGTGAAGCAGAAATACTTTGTGATCGCGTAGCCTTCTTACACAAAGGAAAAATTCGGGCAATCGGTGCACCGAAACAGTTAAAAAAAGAATTCGGTGATGATTCCATTACTGTTGAATTAAAAAATGGTGCTTGTGAAATCATTCAAAATGGAGAACAGGATGCACAAAAACTGTTTCATTGGATGCAATCGAACGAAGTTTCTCGCATTTATACAAACGAGCCAACACTAGGTAATATTTTTATGCAAATTACAGGGAGTGATTTAATATGAACCTTTCAATGACACGTATTCAAGCTATTTTCATGAAAGATTATAAGGAATTTTCACGTAACTATGCGGTATCCTCAATGGCATTAATGCCACTTATTTTTGCTTTTTTAAACAATCAAACAGGTGCCAATACTATCGGCATGTATTTCCTACCGATAAATATGGCATTTTCTGTGGTGACTTCCTATGTACAATGCTGTTTAATTGCAGAGGAGAAAGAAAAAAATACGCTTCGTGGTCTAATGCTTTCCCCTGCTTCACTTGGAGATATTTTAATCGGTAAAAGTTTGTTTGTCTTTATCGTTACAGCAGTAGTTGTAGCAACAACTATTTTTCTTGTTGGTTATGAACCTGCTAATCTTTTCATCATAGCTATCACTTTATTGCTTTCGGCTGTATTCTACATTGCTCTAGGAACATTATGTGGATTATTAGCAAAATCAATTTTGGAGGCATCTATCATCGTATTACCTGTTATGTTAATTTTTTCATTCGGCCCTCTTGCCCTAGCTTTATCCTCTGCTAACCCAATCCTAAAAGTTGCAGAGTGGTTACCAAGCTCCCAATTACTTATTTTAGCTGAAGCTCTAGAAGGCCAATACACAACAATGGACGTCATTATTCCAATAGCTACTATCATCGTATGGTCACTAGTTACTTGGATTGTAGCAGGATTTATCTATAAAAAAAGAATGGTCGATTAAATGACCATTCTTTTTTTAAAATAACAATTTCTGTTTAAATTTCTAGCAACTGCTGTAAATGCTTTTTCACTTGTGGCCATTCTTGTAAAGTAATACTATACATCACAGTATGGCGAGTTGTGCCATCCTTGCGCACCATATGATTACGTAAAACGCCCTCCTTTTCCCCTCCAATTCGTTCAATCGCCTTTTGAGCGCGTACGTTTTCAAAGTCTGTTTTAATTTGTACACGTTGTAGATTTAACACTTCAAAACAGTATTGTAATAATAAATATTTGCAATTCGTATTTATAGTGGTACGCCAAAAAGCAGGTGTAATCCATGACGTGCCTATTTCAAGCCGTTTATGATTCTCATCAATATCCATAAACCTAGTCGAACCAATGATTTGCCCAGAATTTTTATCCACAATAACAAATGGAAACTCTGTTTTCGCGTTTTTTGCAGACAGTGCATTGTCCACAAAGTTATGCACATCATCCATTTTCTCTATCGTTGTGGACAAATAAGGCCAAATCTCTGGATAACTACCAGCCTCTAGGATCCCTTGGGCGTCCTCTTGACCTAATGGTTTAAGTAATACTACTTCATTTTCTAGTGCTATAAAATTCATTATTATTCACTCCTTTTTCATTATTTAACGGTAATTTTGATATGATGGATATAACCAATTTTCAAATAATTTACCATACCAGGAGGTGCAATATTTTGGAGTTATCAATTTCATTTACTGGAGAGGCATCGAAATACGTGCAAATTTACGAAGAAATAAAACAAGCAGTTATCAACAATAAACTACCGGCCCATGAGCAATTACCTTCCAAACGAACACTTGCTAAAACGCTCGATGTTAGTGTTCATACGATTAAGGAAGCATATGAGCAATTGCTAGCGGAAGGCTATATCTATAGCAAGGAACGCTCAGGTTATTTCATAGCTCCCTTTGAATTCGAATGGGGACAGCAGCTGAAGCCGCATACATCCACTGCTATAACACCAATTACATATGATATTAAATTTGATTTTAACAACGGACATGTGGATAACGAAGCTTTTCCAATTTCCATCTGGCATAAGCTGTTGAAAAAGCACTTCAATGTGAATAACTTAACGACAAGCCCTTGGCAAGGAGAGGCTCTATTACGGACGGAAATTGCTCGCTACGTTGAACGTTCAAGAGGCGTTGCTTGTGAAGTATCACAGGTGTTTGTTTATAGTGGTACACAAAGTCAGCTTCAAGCTCTATGTCACTTTTTTGGCCCCAAAACACATGTTGGCTTAGAGGAGCCTGGCTTTAAAAGAGTACGTGCAATATTGCAACAATGTGGATTAACAACTCACGCTATTCCTGTTGATCACTCAGGGGTTACAATACCGAAAAAACCTATCCACATGTTATACACAACACCCGCACATCAGTTTCCGCTTGGCATGGTCATGCCTGTTGAACGGCGTGCAGCACTTCTGCAATGGGCCATTTCTGATAAAGCATATATTTTTGAAGATGATTATGATTCAGAATTTCGCTATAAGGGGCTCCCTATCCCATCATTAGCAAAAATGGATCAGCTTCAGCGTGTTATTTATTCCGGAACATTTTCCAAAACACTTATCCCATCGCTACGCATAAGTTACATAATTTTGCCTAAATCGTTAGTTGAAGATTTTGTTCTTTTTAATCAGGAGCAAAAGTCTGTTGTCTCAAAAATAGACCAGCTTGTGATAGCCGATTTTATTGCTCAAGGTTTTTTCGATAAGCATTTAGCTAAAATGCGCACTATTTATCGCAAAAAGCAACAGACATTACTAGCAGCTATTAACGCAAATTTTTCTGAGGAGTTCGAGGTAATTGGTGAGAAATCTGGGCTCCACATTGTTATGAAGTTACCAAAAAGGCTTTCTGAACAGACTGCGATTAGTCTTGCACGGGAGGCAGGAATCAAAGTCTATCCTTGTTCACCCTCCTATCAGCAAGACTCTAAACATGCCATGGTTATTATAGGCTATGGTGGGCTGACCTTTGAGCAAATCAAAGAAGGTACCGCGTTACTTGCAACTGTTTGGCAATCATCCACCCCACATTAATGTCATAATTTTTCAAAAACTAACGAAACCTTTTTAAATTCCTTTCGTATATCAATTATGCCTCGGCATAATTGCGTCCGAAATCGGCTTTGTGCCTAGGCCTGCAAATGTTTTTTGTGCGAAAGCGTAGTGCTAACGTAGCGGCAGCAACAGATGTTTTTTGTGCGAAAGCGCAGTGCTAACGTAGCGTCAGCAACAGATGTTTTTTGTGCGAAAGCGCAGTGCTAACGTAGCGGCAGCAACAGATGTTTTTTGTGCGAAAGCGCAGTGCTAACGTAGCGGCAGCAACAGATGTTTTTTGCGCGTAAGCGTAGCGGCAGCAACGTGTCTTTGTCTGTGCGAAAGCGAAGCGACAGCAAAAGGGTTTTAACTGCGCGAAAGCGTAGCGGCAGCGGCAACACAGCACCGATGCAGGTCAGTTAGCCGTTATCGCATGGATGCGATGATTTTAGGCTAACATCCTATGTGAACTCCTTACCGATTCCGTGACATCCGCCGGAGGCTTTAGGCCAACAAATGTTTTTTTGCGCGAAAGCGTAGTGCTAACGCAGCGTCAGCAGCATGATGTGGTCACTCAGTCATTGCCACAGGACGTGGCGTTCTTAGACTGAGTTCCTCTATTTCAGCTGGTGTTTGGACACCCGCTGAAAGAAGTTAAATTAAATGCAAATATTAAGGGGAATAGACAAAATGGAGAATGTCGAGCAATTAGAAAAGCATTTACAGGAAATTCAAGCATGGGAAAAAGATCAAAAGGATTTGTGGTTTTTTGATAAATTAGGTCGCATCCCATTTAAAATCTTAGATAAGATGACACCTACCTTCCTGCAAAATAAAATAGCATTACTAGTTGATGAATTAGGAAGCTATATTCAAACAGGTGGTAAATATTTAATTAATGAACAAGCAATGATGCAGAAAATCCGTAACCAATCTTCGTTTCAAAATATTTTTGCTATATCCGATATTAGTCAAATGCCACTAGAGGATATGATTGCGCTAAGTGACAAATTACAAAATGAGCGTGTGAAATTCGCAACAATGCAAGGTGCTTCTACTGGCTTTGGCGGTATTTTCACATTGGCTATTGATATTCCTCTTATTTTAGGGATGGCTTTAAAAACATTGCAAGAGATTGCGATCATTCATGGCTATGATCCGAACGATAAAATGGAGCGTATATTCATTGTAAAATGTCTCCAATTCAGCTCCGCCGATATTGTCGGCAAAGAAGCAATATTGAAGGAACTTTCGTCCATGTATGATACTACTAATAACACAGCAGAAAATATGATTTCACAACTGCAAGGTTGGAAGGAAGTATTCTTTACGTATCGCGATCAGTTTGGTTGGAAAAAGCTGTTCCAAATGATTCCGATTGCCGGGATGATTTTCGGTGCCTTTGCAAATAAAGGCATGATGCAAGATGTTGCCGAAGCAGGTATTATGCTCTATCGTAAGCGACGTATTTATGAAAAAATAAATGAACTAAACAAGCAATAACACGAACTATATCAACATTGAAAAAGATGACTCTGACAGTATAGGTTGGAGTCATCTTTTCATCTTTTCATCTTTTCATCTTTTCATCTCTTATTCAATATCTATATCTACCACTACATTTTCAAGGTACTCATCAAGATTCCCTTTATTTACAGCTTGCATAATAGTTGATTGATCTTCCCTATTCTCTAAAGATTTTATTATTAAATATCCTACATTTGGATAGTAATGAAGCCAATCAAAAAAGTTGTCCATATTCGTCGTTACTTCATTTACTGTATGGAAGCTATAGACGGTGCCAAACACATCCACCATCTCGTTCATCCATCTACTATAAGCCTCGTAACGATTATCATTATGCAAAATTGTTTGAAGTCGTTTGGCAGGCATTAATTCCGTAAAGACAACTAATTCTGTATTTGGAAATGCCTCTTTTATAGCTTGAAGCCTTTTCCGATAGTCATGATCATACATAAAAGGCTTGGCTGACTCTACTTTAAAATTTTTCTTAAATTCTTGCCACGACTGCTCCATATCATCATTCGGATATGTAGTTTGTGCAATATTATTACGCGTGTAACTACGAGCACCGTCATAATGATTTGCCTTTGAGATATCGTAATTAAAACGGGCATAATGCATAGTGCTTTCTGAAAATAAAGATTTTATTGCATAAAATGGTGCCTCAGACGTCTCAATATAAGTTTGCGGCGGATTCAATGTATTAGGTTTACTAGTATTAGCTGAATCAAAATATAACTCAATAAAAATCTTCTTAAACGGCTTACCATTTTTCTTTTCAGCATATTTCATATAAGGCAAGTATTCTTCTATCTGCAGCCCACTTAATGAATAATTATAGACACTTTCTGTTGTAAAGGCCCTTTCATCAAGATATGTAATCCTGCTCGTTCCAATTAGCAAACTATCATAATTGAAATCATGGTTATTAATATAATTTGTTTTTAATTGTCTTTCATCAAAGCCAAGCTGATAGTCGTTAAAGTCATTGGCATGTGTGTAATTCCACAGAGGATCAATATAATAATTGAAACCCATAATTCCGAAAACAGGTAATCCTATTACGATGAAGGATGTGGCAAACAATTTTACTAACCATTTTTTCGGATCCAAGTTAATTCACACCTTTATTTAGAAATTAAAATATAAGAATATACTATTTTTCTGCATATAGTAGATCGATATAAGAACTAGCGCAATCATACATTGCATATAAATGATTGCTCCCCAATTAAATGTCATCTTATCCATTAACTGAATAGAATTTAAGGCAGTAAATGCAAGTACAAGTGTGATTAAAAGTCCTACAACAATCACGATTGGATCACTTAATGTTAATCCCATAACACTAAACGCTTCCGCTTGAGCAAAATTAGTAAGTGGCTCAGTAAAGAAGCTAGTTATAGATTCCATATTTGGCGTAAACATTTTAGATATAATAGTATTTGCTTGCTCGAGGCTTGTTGCACGGAAATATACCCAAGCAATGTTAACAAATTGGAAAGTTATAAACCACGAAAGTAAATAAGGAAGTTTAACACCTGTTTTACTAAAAAGTCTTACCACAACAGACGCAAAACCATGCATAAGTCCCCATAAAATAAAATTCCATCCAGCGCCGTGCCAAAATCCACTGATGAAGAAAATAATTAAAATATTTATATAAGTCCTAAAAGCCCCTTTTCGGCTACCACCTAACGGAAAATATACATATATAGTCAAAAACCGGTTCAAGGTCATATGCCACTTTTTCCAAAACTCCTGAATATTACGCGCTTTGTAAGGGGAGAAGAAATTTACTGGCAATTTAATATTAAATAATAAGGCTAAACCAATCGCCATATCGGAATATCCACTAAAATCGTAATAAAGTTGTACGGTATACGATAAGGAAGTAATCCACGCTTCTACAAAACTTAAGTTACTATAATTTTCAAAACCTGCATTAGCCCATATGCCCACCGTATCCGCAATAACAATCTTTTTGACTAAACCGATGACAAAGATAAATACGCCACGTGCAACATTGTCATGAATAATTTTTCGATTTTCTTTAATATCATACTGTGGAAGCATTTCATCATGTTGAACAATTGGCCCCGCTACTAATTGCGGGAAAAACAAAATGAACAACGCATAATTGCTAAATTTATAATGAGCTGTTCCATCTCGATAACTATCAACAATAAAAGCAATTTGTTGAAATGTAATAAAACTAAGCCCTAATGGTAGCAATAAATGCAACAATGCAAAATCTGTACCAAATAAACTATTAATATTTGTAATGAAAAAATCTGTATACTTATAGTAGCAAAGTATTAAAACATTAAAGATTACTCCGATAATCATATACGTCTTTCTCAGACGATTATTGCTATTATTAATGATCCGACTTAAAGCAAAGTTCACAATGATTGAGACCGTGATGATTGCTAAATAAGTTAACTTAAAATAACCGTAAAAAAACAAAGAGCTCAGTACCAACCAATAAATCGCATATTGTTGGTTACTGAATCGATTTAAGAAAAAATAGACTACAAATGTAATTGGTAAAAATAGAAAAATAAATTCAAAGGAATTAAAAAGCACTCCATCACTCTCCTATTAGCCATTCCTTTATATTCGCGCTTCATTATACAAGAGGCCAAACATAACATTATATTTTAAAATTGACCTAAAACAAATAACAATATCAAAATAAAGTAAAGAAATACAAAAATCCATATAATAATATCGTATTTTAACAAATATTTGAAGAGATTTCTGTACTATGTAGAAAGTATGGCTCTTCGGCAAAACGAGGGGTTGATTTCCGTTCCGACTGGGCGCTTTGCCGCTGACGCTTCGCTTTCGCACAGATAAAACATTGCCGCTGACGCTTCGCTTTCACGCAGAGCAGAGCTTCCTGGGGGCGTCCGATGAGCCGCTTGGGGCAACAGGATGTTGGTCACGAAGGCGTTATCACAGGACGTGATGCTTTTAGCCTTCGTTCCTCTGGCTGCTCGCTCCAGGGTCTCGGGGCAACAAATGTTTTCTGTGCGAAAGCAGAGTGTTAACGAAGCGTCAGCAACAACTTAAGCAAGGGAAGCAGCTCGATGCTCGCCCACAGAAAGCGAGTAGCCTGAATCGGAAATCACCCTCATTTAAAGAGCCACAACATTCGCCAAAATCCCCTTGACCATTTTGTTTTTTCACACTATAAAACCCCGTATAGTGTGTATCTATACAGGGTTTTATAGTTTTATATTTTAATTAATATTTTCCCTTGATGCTGACGACTTTCCATTAATTCATGGGCTTTCTGCATGTCCTCTAATGCAAAAACATTGGCAATTGGTACTTGGAAGCTTTCATCTTTCAATAAAGTAAACATCTCCTGTGCAACTTGTTGTAGCATTTCTGGTTTGAAAGCTCGAGTCGTTCCTAAGCTAAAGCCTTTCACATTGCGGCAGCTACTATGTAAATCAGATGTTTTTATATTTCCTGCCTTGCCACCACTATTTCCAAATTGCACTAGCGTACCATAAGGAGCTAAGCAGTTAAAACTCTCTTCCGTAATATTGCCTGCAATTGAGTCAAAAATAATGTTAACACCTTGACCATCCGTATATTCATTAACTTGTTCACTAAAATTATCATATGTCAGTACATGATGTGCACCTAGTTCATAGGCAATTGGCGCTTTCTTCATATCACTAACCGTGCCAATAATTTTCTTTGCACCTAGCTTTTTCGCCATTTGAATAAGCATTGTCCCTACCCCACCGGATGCAGCATGAATTAATACACGATCGTCCTTACTAATTGGAGCAATTTGATGTGTCAAAAGATAGGATAGAAATGAAACTGTTGGCACAGCAGCTACCTTTTCCAAAGGGACATCATTTGGAATTTTAAAGACAAGCTGCTCTTTCGCCACCACATATTCTGCATAGGCTCCATTTTTCGGGAATGCAATGACTTGGTCCCCCTTTTTAAAAACACTACTTTCATCAAAAACTTCTTCCACTACACCTGCTACATCTAAGCCAAGTATCATCGGAAAATTCGCTTTTGCCTTATTACCTGTTCGGTTTTTAATATCAGCAAAATTCACACTCGTATATGACGTGCGTATTAATACCTCCCCTGCCGAAATAGTAGGCTTTGGACATTCCACATACTTTAAAACATCAGAAGTGCCAAACTCATTGATGATAATAGTCTTCATAAATTCCCCCCTCCTTGTTATAGTAAAATTATACAATAAAAGGATCATCACTAAAACGTGTGGTTGATTTCCGTTCCGACTGAGCGCTTTCCTGGGGGCGTCCAACCTCCACTCAACCAATATACATGGCATACGTTTTAATAAATGTCATCCACAACTTTTGGTGATGAACCTAATAAAAGGAAGAAAAATGGAGGGATTTTTATGAAAATTAAACCAAGAAGAGAACAACATAATGGCATTGCATACAATTACTTTGACAGCACTAGCGATAAAGTTTGCTTTATGTTCTCTGGCACAGGCTATACTTATGAAAAACCACTTCTTTATTATTCCACGGTACTGATGCTAGAGCTTGGCTATGATGTTGTACAGGTATGCTATACATTTGATCCGCAGCAATTCGAACAGGAGCCAGAAGCTATTTCAGAAATGGTTTATAATGCTGCAAATCCTATTGTAAACTATATTTTAAGCACCAAATCTTATACGGAAGCTGTATATATAGGAAAATCACTTGGAACATTGGCTATCATAGATTTTTATATGCAACAGCCTTCACTTGTTCCTTCTCGTTATGTACTTTTAACTCCCTTATTGGCTCTTGAACATATCATGCAAAATTTATTAGAAAAACAGACGTTTTTAGCAATTGGTACAGCTGATCCTCATTACTCTAAAGAACGTTTAGAACAACTTTCTTCCCATGAGCTTGCTATTGTAGAAAATGCTGACCATTCTCTTGAAATAGCTACTAATACAGTAGAATCAATCATCATTTGCCAGTCACTATTAACAGCGCTTAAAGCATATCTTCAATAAGATTATCAGAACCTTTTCGTGAAATATCGATGTGTTCTCAAGATTTATCGGAACAATTTCATAGTTTATCGGAATGTTTCTCACATTTATCGGAACACTTTTTTATAAGCAAAAAAAAATACGGCTTGAGCCCATTAAAATAAGACTCAAGCCACTTTTAGACTTTTTTAAACTCCTTCTTTTGAGTATTCGGGGTTTCTTTGATGAACAATCTGTGTTCCTGCTATATCACCAGTAATATTGACCACGGTATTCCCCATATCTACAATTGGAGAAACAGCCGCAATGATTGGGATTATTGTAAGAGGAAGACCCATTGTAGAAAGCAATAGTGATGCCGTCACAACATCCGCCCCTTTCACTCCTGCGCAGCCCATTGCAAGAACAACACCTAAAAAAGCAGTTTGTAAAATCATACTGAACGTAATAGGGAGCCCATATAGATTAGCCGCGAATACAGCTAGTACACCTAATGTGGATGCTAATCCATTCATATTAAGTGTAGCGCCAAGTGGAAGTGTGAAACCATATATATTTTCTGGTATTTTAAGTCCCTTTTTTGAAACCTCCATCGATGCAGGGAGTGTTGCACTACTTGATGTTGTACTACAAGCTACAAGCATAGCTGGACTTATTTGTTTGTAAAAGAAAACTGGACTGGTTTTTCCTAATACTTTTAACATAATCGGATAGACCACTAAGAGAATAATTAAAAACCCAATAAATGCTGATAATACATATCGACCAACTTCGATCACTACCCCAAACCCAAGCGTTCCGACAACATTTGCGATTAATGCCATAATTCCATATGGAGCAAAATTAATAACAATTTCAGCAATCTTAATCATCAAATTTGCGCCTTCATGAGCTAATTCCTTAATTCTATTCACTTTGTCTCCAAGAAGAACAATTGCAACTCCGACAAAAACAGCAAAGATAATAATTTGAAGCATATTTGTCTCTGCCATTGATTGCACAGCGTTTGATGGAAACCATTGAACAATATTATCAAGAAAACTAAATTCCTCTCGTTCGATAGTTTCTGTTTTACCAAGAAGCCCTACCTCCCCTTTACCTGGTCTGATCAAAAGGGCTGTAACAACGCCAATAATTGTCGCTAATAAAGTGGTAAGTACATAAATAATCATTATTTTACCACCGATAGACTTTAACATTTTAATATCTTCAAGCTTGGTAATACCCGATACAATACTGAAAAATGCCAGTGGAACGATGAGCATTTGTAACAAGCGAATAAAAATGTCCCCGATAGGTTTTATAATGGCAACTTTGGGTCCAAAGACAAAACCTAACACAATGCCTACTAATACCCCGATGAAAATCTTTACATATAGCTTTTGATTCCTCCACCACTTCATGCAAACACCTCCTTATTCTTCAATCAAAACCTGAATATTCAGTTAATTCAACCTACAATATTTAACTATCTACTATCTGTATTAACCTTCATTTTTTTTAAGTGGCACTTAAATTTTTGTGTAAAAAATGAGCCGTTACCAAAATATAGAGTGGTATTTTTATTAAAACGTATGCCCTAAATAAGTTGAATTGGAGTGAAGACTGAACACCCGCAGGAAAGCGCCCAGTCGGAATAGAAATCAACCCCACGTTATATTGATGAGCCCAAAAATGGACTCAATTAAAATATTTCAACATCTTGATAGTTCCGCACCAACTTAGTTATTTAAATGACACTTAACTATATTTTAAAGGTTAATGTAAGTCCCCATTTTATGTTTAATAGCCTTGTCATAAAAATACTTTGCAACTACAATGTCTACAACCGCTAATCCTACCGATTTAAATAGAGTAATTTCTTCTGCACTTTCTCTCCCGTTTAGTTGCCCGTCAATAATTTGTCCGAGTTCTCCAAAGATATCACCCGAATCAAAGACCCCTTCGTTTATTGGAATTATTATGTCACCAGTCTCTTCTAGGGCTGCTTCTTTAGATTCAACTACTACTTTTTGAGCTGAAGAAAGAGCATGAGATGGCAATTCCTGCATCGTAGGTCTGAATGAACCAACCGCATTTACATGAACACCAGGCTTTAACGATTCTGAAAAAACTGGTGTTGAAGAATTGGTTGTCGTAACAATAATGTCAGCTTTAAGTACTGCTTCATTCGGATTTGAAAAGACTTGTACATGCTTATCAAATTTGTTTCTAATGTACTCAGCAAATTCATGTGCTTTTTGCTCCGTTCTATTATAAAGAAGAATTTCTTCAATATCTCGTACAGCTAATATAGCTTCAACTAGACCTTTTGCTTGTTCCCCCGTGCCGATGATGCATAACTTTTTTGAATCTTCACGAGATAAATACTTCGTTGCAACACCTGATAAAGCACCCGTTCTAATCATTGTTAAATAAGAACCTTCTAGAAGAGCAATTGGTTCCCCAGTGTTAAAGTCTGATAGCATTACTACGCCCGTTATCGTTTTCTTACCTAATTCTTTATTATTAGGTGCTACTGTTACTATCTTTAATCCGACACTACTAAGTTCTTCTGCTACAGATGGCATAATTAATGCTGTATTTTGGCCTTTATCAAAAGGCAGAGCAGCTCGAATAGGTGTAATAGTTCTATTTGCTGAAAATTCCCTCAAGGCAACAGCCACACATTCAATAACTTCATTCATATCTACTAAACTTTTTTGTTCATCTGTACTTATAACTAACATAGTTCTCCACCTTTTTTCTAACTTTATGATATTCTTCTTTGGTTTAAATTTTAGATTACTAAATTGGGCGAAATCAGCAGCAAATTTACTTTAATAAAAACCCTCTATTAAGGGGATCATCTGGACTAATCACGAATTGATGGAAACCTGTAATAAAGGCATTCCCAGTAACTTTTGGAATAACAGCTTTATAGTCATCGACTTTCGCCAATGAAAGTATTTCACCCACAAATTGTCCATCCGTTATACTTTCATGAATAAAACTTCCACTTTCCTTCAGTACGCCACGTTCGTATAAGGTAGCTACTCTTGCAGCAGTACCCGAACCACATGGGGATCGATCAACCTGTTTATCTGCAAAGATTGTGACATTCCGTAAATCAGCATTGCTGTCTTTCGGATTATCAGAGAAAATTACACCATAGATCCCCGTTATATCTTCAAACGGATGTTTTACTTCAATTTGACTTTCAATGTAATGTTTAATTTTGTCACCCGATACTTGTAAATCCCATAAATCTTTGTTGTTCACTTTCAAGCCAACTTTTTCACTATCAACCACGGCATAAAAAGCACCGCCGTATGAAATATCCACATCAAATTCGTAACCATCAATTTTAATCGGAAAATCTTTTCTATAGACAAAAGAAGGTACATTTTCAAAGGAGACCGATTCTACTTTAGTTCCTCTACACTTTGCATACGCTGTTACAGGCCCACACGGACAATCAATAATCAGTTTATCGGTTTCATCTTTTACCTCAATCATGCCTGTTTCAATAGCCATCGTCACTACCGCAATAACGCCATGGCCACACATTGTACTCCAACCCTCATTGTGCATAAACAACACACCTAGATGTGCGCCTTCGCTTGCTGGTGGAGTAATAATGCAACCATACATGCCATCATGACCTCTAGGCTCATACATTAATACTTCTCGAATATGATCTAAATGTTCCATACAATAGGCACGTCTTTCTAGCTGCGTATCCCCTTTAATTTTTGGTAAACCTCCAGTAATAATACGTAAAGGTTCTCCAGATACATGGAGATCAATCGTAGTAAACATTTTTTTGAATTCCATCATTCTTCCCTCCAATTTGTTTGATATTTAATACACTTGTTAATAGCCGACATCTCGACAAACACGATTTTTAATCATAGCTTTAATTATCTGCATATATCCTTTAAAATTTAAACGTGACTTAAATTTTTACCTAAAAAAATTGCATTTATTAAATGCTATTTCATGATTTACTTAGATTTGAACTTGATTATTTCATAAAAAGTTCAACTTCATAAAGTTTATGTAAGCATAAAATTTAAATACCACTTAAATTTTATCAAAAGATAAAATTAGGCATGTAAAGCGTTTACAACTATTATACACTTAATTTCTGAATATTCAATATTTCTTCAGAAGACTTCTACTTAAAAAGTTAAACGCCAACAGATCTCGAAGTTGGAAACAACTCAAACCCAAAGGCTACCATAACTTTACAACAATTTAAGTATTATATATACTTTATTACAATAAGACTATATTTGAGGTTGATAAAATGGATCAAGATATAGGAATTTTAATAAAAAGACTTCGTAAGTCAAAAAAAATGACATTAAAGGAAGTCTCTGAAAAGACAGATTTATCGATAAGTTTTTTATCTCAAGTAGAACGATCTCTTTGTTCTATTACATTACATTCCTTGCGCAAAATATCTGAAGCTCTTGGTGTTAGTCCTAGTTATTTCTTTCCGGATACAATACAAATGGACAAAGGTATGATTAGGCGAGGAACTTATAAACAATCCGAACATAAGTCATCTTTTATTTATTCGGACCTTTCTGGAAATGTATCAAATCCTATATTTGTACCGATTTTAGTAACCTTATTACCCGGAGACCAACGAGAGACCCCTTTTTCTCATGCAGGACAGGAGTTTATTTATGTCACCGATGGAATCTTGACGATCATTCTTGATAATACTGAATATGATCTTTATCCTGGGGATAGTATTCATATGAATTCGACCATCCCCCACAACTGGTTTAATAAAACAGATAAACCTACAAATTTTATATTTATTACTTCCAATTCCATCAAAGTTTAAATTAATACCATAAATCCACTAACTGACGCATTGCTTCGTTTATTATGACGAAACTTAATAGATGGCAAGAGTCAATTTTTCACCTATTTTAATTAAACAAGCCAGCAGCCCTTTATATTGAAATGAAAGGCTACTGGCTTTTGTTTTTAAAAATATTTTTCGATTTATCGGAATATTACAAAAGTAATACTTTACTAAAAATACAAATTTATGCTACACTAGCGAAAATACATTGAAGAGAAGAGTAAATAAGGCTGTTCTTCCCAGAGAGCTCGAGTTGCTGAAAACGAGTAGGAACGAATTATTGAAACAAGTCTCGGAGTAGCGCATTGGATTTCTACTTGAATGATGGTGCGACGGGAACTCCCGTTACAGAGTAACAGTATAAGCATAAGTGTGTATGCCGTACTGAAAAGGCTATTATGGTGACATAATAGTGAACTAGGGTGGCACCACGTGAATATAAATTCCACAATCTCGTCCCTAAGACAAATCGTCTTGGGGGTGGGATTTTTTTGTTTAGTTACTTGTAAATAAACACTAGGAGGAATTTATATGGGGATGAATAAATTATTAGAAGCGTGGCGTTATCCGGCTATATTATTGTTTAGTATTGGCGTTTCCAGTGTTGGGAGCTGGATCTATTTTATAGCTTTAAATCTTATTGTCTTAAACCTTACGGGGTCAGCTATAGCTGTGTCTGGTTTATATATCGTTAGAGCATCATCTACACTTTTTGCCAGTTTTTGGTCAGGTAGTTTGATAGATCGTTTAAATAAAAAATATCTAATGTTTGTTCTCAACATTTTCCAATATTTACTAATTGTCATACTACCTTTCTTTTCTACTTTAGCTTGGATTTATGTCTTAGTCTTCGTAATCACCATAGCTAGTTCTATGTATCATCCAACTTCCATGACTTACATTACGAAATTGATACCCATAGAACAAAGGAAACGTTTTAACTCGCTTCGTAGCTTACTCGATTCAGGCGCATTCATAACTGGTCCAGCCATTGCAGGAATGCTTTTTACGATTGGAACACCTAATACGGCCATATATTTGAATGCCATTGCTTTATTTTTATCAGCCTGTATCACATTAGGTATGCCTAATGTTGAAGCCAATCAACAGCTAGTTAGTAAAGCCGATGAGAAAATCTCCTACAAGGTATTATTCAATGATTGGAAACTTGTTATAAGATTTAGCCTTAAAAATCCCTATATTATGGTGATTTATTTTTTATTTAGTGCGATGATTGTCATGATGACAGCGACAGATTCTTTAGAGGCTGCCTTTGCTACTCAAGTACTTTCATTATCCGAAGGTGAATATGGTATTTTAGTAAGCATAGCAGGTGCTGGAGTATTAGTTGGTTCTTTACTGAATACAGCAATCGTAGAAAAAGTGTCGACTGCTTGGCTAATAGGAATGGGTTCGTTAATAACAGCATTAGGCTATTTAACTTTCACATCCTCTTACACATTTCTTATCGCTTCTTTTGGATGTTTTCTTTTGTCCTTCGCAACAGCCTTTGCCAATACAGGTTTCTATACCTTTTATCAAAACAATATTCCTGTCGACAGTATGGGGAGAATAGGAAGTATCTACGGTTTTGTGGAAGCTTTGTTCGTAATAATCATAACTGCCATCTTTGGAGTTGCAGCTGAAATTATTTCTATTCGATATGTTGTTATATCTGCAGCCATCATCATGTTTGTAGTAGCAACGATACTGCTAATTTTAAATATTCAACCTTCAAAGGCCAGATTTTATAGAAATATTTCTGAACTTAATGAGTAGAGGGAATTTTAATACTGTCGCCGCTTCGCTATGCAAACGGAAGCAATAGCGATATAAAAATCGTAGCGCCTCCTATTATAAGGGGTGCTACGTAAAATGTTGGGATAAGACATAATGGTATTCTACCGTTGTATCGATAGCTCTATTCATAGTTTCGGCTTTTCTATCCATCGCTCTGTCGGGGCTATCCACGATTTTGGCTGTTCTATCCACGACTTTGATGGTTCTATCCACGACTTCGGCCGCTCTATCCACGACTTTGACTATTCTATCCGTCACTTTGACTCTTCTTTCCGTCGCTTTGGCCTTCCTATCCGTCGTTCTGACTCTTCCTTCCGTCGCCCCGACTTCTTTCCGTCGCTTCGGCATTTCTTTCCGTCACTCCGACTCTTCCTTCAGTCGCTTTGGCCTTCCTATCCGTCGCCCCGACTTCTTTCCGTCGCTTCGGCATTTCTTTCCGTCACTCCGACTCTTCCTTCCGTCGCTTTGGCCTTCCTATCCGTCGCCCCGACTTCTTTCCGTCGCCCCGACTCTTCTTTCCGTCGCTTTGCCCTTCCTATCCGTCGTTCTGACTCTTCCTTCCGTCGCTTCGACATTTCTTTCCGTCGCTCCGACTCTTCTTTCCGTCGCTTCGGCACTTCTATCCGTCACTCCGACTCTTCTTTCCGTCGCTTTGACTTCTTTCCGTCGCTTTGCCCTTCCTATCCGTCGTTCTGACTCTTCCTTCCGTCGCTTTGGCCTTCCTATCCGTCGCTTTGATTTCTTTCCGTCGCTCCGACTCTTCTTTCCGTCGCTTCGGCACTTCTACCCGTCGTTCTGACTCTTCCTTCCGTCGCTTTGACTTCTTTCCGTCGCTCTGGCTCTTCTTTCCGTCGCCCCGACTTCTTTCCGTCGCTCTGGCTATTCTTTCAGTCGCTCTTACTGTTTTTTCTATCGCTTTGACTCTTCCATCCATTTTTATGGCTGAAATGCCGAGCACTCACTTCTCCCTAAATCGTATGTATACCCTAATAAAACTAAAAAAGGGCATGAATTCAATATAACAATTGAATCATGCCCTAAAAATATTAATACGCTAAGCCGAATAGCGCTTTGATATGTGTAAGATAGCGAATGTTAGACGCTTCTTTCATAAGTGTTGCAGGAAGACCTTTCAGTTCTGTGTTGCTAGCACCGATCGTCGCAACAGCGTCTTTACGGCCTAAGCTTGCAAGTGTACCAGAGTTAATTGCAGAGAAAGTCTTCATCTCTTGGTTTTTGTATTGTGCGAATAAGTTGTAGCCAGCGCACTCACCCATTTGCCATGCAACTTGAGCAGTTGGTGCGTATAGCGGGCGTCCGCCATCAGCTGGTAATGCAACAGATGCGTCACCAATTACGAATACATCTTCATGAGATGTTGATTGTAAGAATTCGTTAATTGTTGCTTTACCGCGGTCAGCAGCAAGGCCAGACTCGCCTACGATTTGAAGTGGAGCTACCCCGCCTGTCCAAATAAGTGTGTTGGCAACGATTGGTTCACGATCTTTAAGAGCGATGACATTACCATCAACGCCTGTTACAGGAGTACCTGTAATGAATTCAACGCCACGTTTTGTTAAGCTTTCAGTAGCACGTTGGATAAGTACATCTGGAAGTACTGGTAAGATTTTTGGACCAGCTTCAACAAGTTTAATTTTAAGATCAGCAAAGTTAACACCGTGTTTTGCTGCGATTTTCGGGAAGTTGTCCACGATCTCACCAACAAGCTCTACACCTGTTAAACCGCCACCACCGATAACGATTGTTGCATCTGCTTCGTCTTTTGTTTGCGCATATGCTTTAATACGGTCTTCGATGTGTTTGTTAATTTTGTTTGCTTCGTTCACTGATTTAAGTACCATAGAGTTTTCTTCTAATCCAGGGATACCGAAGAATCCAGTTTGGCTACCTAAAGATACTACTAATGTATCGTAATCTAAAGTATAACCAGTATCTAGGTCAACTTTTTTAGTGTCTACATTGAATTTCGTTACTTTAGCAATTTGTAAATCGATATCTAAACCTTTAAAGATTTTTTTAAGTGGTAAAGCAACAGCACCTTCAGCAATAGTACCACCAGCTAAACGGTGAAGCTCAGTGATGATTTGGTGTGTTGGGAATTGGTTTACTACAGTAATTTTAGCTTCATCAGCTGATAAATACTTACGTGCAGTTAATGCAGTTAAAACGCCAGCGTAACCAGCACCTAAGATGACGATTTCTTTTGACATGATTAATTAATCCTCCGTCCTTACGAATTGAATATATCTCGAGTCGAGTCTTATTTAGATTTACGTTCAGCGCTTACTTGTAAGAAAGCATTAACAAAACGGAAAACACCTTGAACTTGTGGGTCTTTTAACATTTTCATAAGACCGAATAAACCAATTACTTCTTGGCTTTCAGAAGCACGATCTTTCGCTTCAATTGCAGTAGCTGCAAGATTTTTTGCTGAGCCTACTACTGGGCCTGCCATTTCTGTTACAGCACCAACAGTATCGTTTTTCAGCACTTCGTCAGTTGCAACAGCTTGAGCGAACTCATACGATTTTGTTAATAACGTCATCATTTCAGTTAACTTTGGTAATTGCTCAACTAAAGTTGTAAGTGATTCCTGAACCTCAGGCTTTAATAATTGATCTAGCACATCCAGTTGTTCTTGACTTACAGTTAATTGTTCAGACTGTGTTTGGTTATTCGTTTCTGACATTTTGAACTCTCCTTTGCCATCACTATTACTATTTTAATTTTATATTGCTTCCATGTAAAAAAGACCATTAAGGCACTTCTTAACAGTCGTTACAGCGCGTATGTCTTACAAATCACCAGTCTAAGAGCTGGAAAGCAATTTATATGATTTGTTATTACAATGTTAACTTTACTTTGCAAAAAGTGCATCATAATTCCATCCTTATCTTGTCTTGGTGACATTACAAACTCCATTATAAGACTGTTTGCATATTATTTCAATGAGCTAAATCACAATTTCGACAATCTTTTCAATATTCATTGATTTTGTCAACTATATATTGTATTTAAGTTCGCTTTTCATCCATATTGCTAAAAAATACAATATTTTCAAACGTAAGGCTCATCACCATAACGTGTGGTTGATTTCCGTTCCGACTGGGCGCTTTCCTGGGGGGCGTCCGATGAGCCGCTTCACTCGCGTTGCTCGCTCCAGGGTCTCATTTGTGACGCTGATCCCCAAGGAGTCGCCCAGTCTCCACTCCAATCAACTTATATACAAGGCATACGTCTTAACAAATGTCACCCACAACTTTTGGTGATGAGCCAAATGTAACTATCTCTGCAAAACATTTGATTTTTAATAATAATTGTTCTTGCTTCGTTTTGTTTTTAATCTTCCCCACCATCGTTCGTGTAATACTTACTATTTTTTATATATAATGAAGGAATTCATTTTCACATCAAAAAATCCACAATCTCTTTCGCACCTAATGCTTCTGACTTAAAAGAATTGATCGCCTACATTTTTTGATTTATTGACCAATTTTTCGAGTATATCAAAACTAATTATGATTTATCACCCAAATCTCCTCATTTATCGATAACAATTATAGAGTCATCAAAAAACCTGTTAGAAGAAAAATTCTACTAACAGGTCCATATCACAAATTATTTAGTTGGTTTTTTCAAATCCATGGAAGCCGCAGCACTTTCAACTTTGACACGTTTTAGGAAGAGTGCTAGCACAAGTGCCACCACTGTAAGACCCGCAGCAATTAAGAATGAGTGAGTAATACCATCCAATAAAGCATTTTGCATAATTTGTTCTTGCATTTGTTGCATTTGCTCAGGTGTTGGTGTAGCACCTGATTGTGCTGCATTTACCTTCGCTTCTGCAATTAAATCCTGAGCTGTTGCTTTTGTACGGTTATTCATAAACGATACCATCAAAGCACTACCTATTGCCCCTGCCACTTGCTGTACAGTATTGTTAATGGCTGTACCATGTGGATTCATCATTTGTGGTATTTGGTTTAAACCGTTTGTCATAATTGGCATCATAACCATTGACAAACCGAACATACGAATTGTGTACATTGATACGATAAATGTATAACTTGAATCTAATTCTAACTTCGTTAACCCGAATGTTGCTAGTGTTGTAATGGATAAACCGGTCATCGCTAACACTCGCGGTCCGAATTTATCAAAAAGCTTCCCTGTAATCGGCGACATAATCCCCATAAGCAGCGCCCCAGGAAGCATCATTAAGCCCGCTTCAAAAGGTTCAATGCCACGAATTGATTGCACATATGCAGGTGTTAAAATCATCCCTGAGAACATAGCCATTGATACGATAACAGAAATGGCCGACCCCAATGCAAACATCGGATATTTATAAATACGTAATTCTAGCAAAGGCTGATCCATACGTAATTGTTTTAACACGAAGATCATTAAGGCGATAAAGCCAACTGAAATCGTGCCATATACCCAAGGACTTGACCAACCCTTATCCCCCGCTGCACTAAATCCATACAGTATACCACCGAATGCTATTGTTGATAATAATACGGATGGGAAATCTAAATGAACTTCACGTGTCTCCATCACATTATCTAATTTCCAAACAGCAAACAATAAACTAATTACAGCAAACGGAATAATCATTTGGAATAGCATACGCCAATCATGGTGCTCAACAATATATCCTGATAATGTTGGACCTATTGCTGGTGCCATAATCATGACTAAACCAAATATCCCCATCGCTGCCCCACGTTTTTCTCTTGGGAAGCTAGTTAACATGACATTCATTAAAAGTGGTGACATTGTTGATGCACCTGCTGCTTGCACCATACGACCCGCTAATAGCATACCGAAGTTAGGTGCAAAACCTGCCATAATTGTACCGATTGTAAAGACTGACATCGCTGCAATAAATAAATGTCTATTTTTAAAGCGTGTTACAAAGAATGCCGAAGCTGGTACCAAAATACCACTTACAAGCATATATCCTGTCGCAAGCCATTGTACCTTAGAGTACGTTGTGATTCCAAAATCTTTCATGATCGTTGGTAATGCAACGTTTAACAATGTGTTATTTAGAAAGGCAACAAAAGCACCCACAAATAAAATAGCAATCATGCCATAGGGGGGCTTTTTCATTGTTTGCTCACTATTCATTTATATCCCTCAATTCCTTCTTGTTTTTTCAATAAAACTTATTTTATACTCGCAGTCTATTTTTTTCAAGAATTAAGATTACAAAATTCATAAACATTGATATATAAGCATTTTCGATGTAGAATGATAGTATAATATTTTAAAAAAGGTGAGGTTATGAATAAAAGAAAAAGACAAATCATTACAGCCGCTCGTGAGCTTTTTATCGAAAAAGGATTAGTGGACACATCCATTAACGATATTATTAGTGCAGCTAAGATTTCAAAGGGCACGTTTTATAATCATTTTTCTTCTAAAAATGAATGCTTAATCGCCATACTAGATGAGGGGCGTGCAGAAGCGAGCAATCGTCGTCACGAATTACTATACGGTAAAGACCCTACCGATTTGGAAGTATTAACACAGCAAGTTGCCGTACTCATGTATGTCAATCGCGAGCACAATCTAATTCAAATTTTTGAATCGGTCACCCACTCTCGTGACAAAGAACTTAAAAAGATTATTTTGAACTATTACTTACAGGAGCTAGAATGGCTTGCTAATCGTTTTGTACAAGTTTTCGGTGAAGAAATTAGTGCACTGAGCTATGAATGCGCTATACAAGCTCTCGGAATGATTAACCTCTCATTACGCGCAGTTTTAATTTCGGATTTCCAATTTATAAGTCGTGAAGCAATTGTCCGTGTAGCATTGCGTAATATTAAAGCAATCATTCCTGTCATGTTGGAATCCAAAGAAGTCATTATAAATGTTGAAATGATTAACGCTATTCAAAATGTGGCGAACTATCAATCCATTAACAAGGAAATGATTGTTGAACAATTGCAAGGATTTATGAAAGGATTGTCTAAGGATGAAACTGTTGAAGGCTTGGAATATACTGAATTTTTGATGGAAGAATTACAATGTGAGAAACCAAAGCTTTTCATCATCGAATCACTACTTACCCCTTTCCGAAAAGCATTTGTTGGGACGGAACATGCTGCTGAAGCACGTGACATCGCCAATAATTTATGGCGCTATGTAAAAATTGAGCGACCATCAGAGAGATGTATATAGAAAAATAGCCGCGCAAACTCATCAATTCATAAAAAAGGCAGTACAAAGTGAAAGATTCATCACTTGTACTGCCAAAATTAACTTACTCTTTAAATAAGGACCTGCTATTTACAATTAAATTTCAAGTCAAAAACTGTACCTTCTGCTCCCGATCGGACACTAATGGTACCATCGTGTAAATCAATTAACTGCTTAGTAATCGCCAATCCTAGACCTGTACCCGTTGTATCATCTGTAGTATTAGTACCTCGATAATAACGTTCAAAGAGATTATCTAACTCTTCTTGTGGAATACCCGGACCTTGGTCAGCAATAGTTAGCATAACTCCCTTGCCTATATTTTGCGCTTCTACACTTACCTTTGTACCAACAGGAGTATATTTCTTAGCATTAGTTATTAAATTATCTAAAATGCGCTTTAATAGAAGATCGTCCGCTTCGAGAATGACATTCCCATAAACCTTCACAGACACCTGCTCGTCTGCAAATTGAGGTAACCATACGTTAAGTGGTAACAACACTTTTTCAAGCTGGATCGCTTTATTTTTTAATTGGTACGTATATGTTAAGTCTTGTATAAGGGCATCCATATACGTCGCCTTCTCCTGCATCGTATTCGCAAAGATACGCATTTCTTCCTTTGTCCACTCATAATCCTCTGAAGCAAGCATTGTTGAGTAACCAAAAATAGAGCTTAACGGTGTCTTTAAATCATGTGATAAGCCCGTAATCCACTCCTCACGTAATTGCTCCGCGTGCTTAATTTGCCTTTCATTAGAGGAAAGGCGTATCGATAAATTATTGAGGGATTCATCCACTGGCTGAAATAATTTAAATTTCCTTTTCAACTTACCCGTCTTCCGATGATGAATATTTTTATCTCTCACTTCACTGTAATCAAACTGTGTAAGTCGCTCTATACGGGATATCACATAAACAAGCGGACGAACAAATTGACGTGAAATGCTAATCGATAAAAAGATAACCCCTATTAACAATATAAAATGTCCACCAAAGAAGATGGAAGCAAATAAAACCATCGCTTTATAAAAAGGTTCTTCAAATGGCTTATATGATGGATTGGGCATGCGTACAACTAATGTCGAACCATCCTCTAAAGCAGCACTTTGTGTAAGCTCTTCATGCTCGAAAATATCATATTGCTCTTCTAGTAACTGGGGCTTATGTAGCTTTTCATAGCCCTCACCAATGACTCCTACACGGTCCCACTGCTCGTTATAGATTTCAACAGAAGCCTTCTTATCTTGTAAACGCTGAAGCAGTTCTGAAGAGATCTCCCCTTTATCCTTCCAACTCTGATATACTTCCTCAAAAAGTGGTTGGACAGGTGATGTCGGGAGGAATAGCAAATAGTAGTTAGGAATCTCCCACGTGTGCATTCCTGGACGTTTAAGAGCCATGATTTCGTTATCTGTCATTTCACAGAGTTCGCAACTCTCTCCCGTGTAATCAACGATGTCCATCGATTGATCGAACAAATATAGTTGCCCTGCGTTCTCCTTAGCTCGCTTCACTAAATAATCAGCAATCTTGATGGAGTCTCCTTTTTCTACGACAGCATCATCTTTTATTTCAGAAGAAGTCATTATATGAATATTGTCACCGACATGACCGTTGATAAAGATCGCAAAAAACACCAAACTAATAATAAAGCCAGAGATAATTAGTAAGTAAAATATAGTGAAATAAGATACAAAACGAAGTGATAATTTTCCAGCTGGCTTCATGATTGAACATCTCCAACTAGTTTATAACCAATCCCCCTCACAGTTATAATGCACGTTGGTTTACCTGGATTCTTTTCAATTTTTTCTCGTAGTTTTCGAATATGAACCATCACTGTATTATCATCAAACAAACAATCGCCCCAAACTCGCTCATAAATCTGTTCCTTTGATAATACTTGCCCTACATTTTCACATAAATATTTCAATAAATGAAATAATCGCCCACTAATAATTTCCTTTGTATCATTTACAGTTATCTCCGCTGCATCGATATCAAATGTAAATCGACTACAAGTAAATAAATTACTTTCTGGCACACCCTTTTTCTTTATATATCTCGCAAGCTGTACTTTCACCCGCGCAACAAGCTCAAGCGGATTAAATGGTTTCGTAATATAATCGTCTGCACCGTTCATAAAACCACGAAGCTTATCTGCATCACTACCTTTAGCCGTTAAAAAGAATATAGGTGCATCACTTTGCTCACGAATCATATTCGCCATATCAAGCCCGCTACCATCCGGAAGCATAATATCTAATAGGTAAAAATCAAAAACCTTCGTTTCAATTTTCTTTTTTGCTTCTTGAACAGTGCCGCAGAGTGTAATGTTTAATAATCCTTCTTTTCTTAATATAATTTCAATCATTTCCGCAATTGCAAGTTCGTCCTCTAATACTAAAATCGATGCATCTTGCATTCTATCACCTACTTTTAAGATTACTTTAAGGTTGTCATTATTTCACCATAAGTTTTATAAACTACACTATGTATAAGATAACCAATTAAGGAGATAAAACGCAATGACAACAAAACGTGTTACCTTCATAGATACAATGCGCGGTTTTAGTTTATTTGGCATCTTAATGGCGAATTTGCTGATTTTCCAGTTTGGCATGTATGGCAAAGACGAACTAAAAGATCTATCTGCCCTCGATAATGGGGCATTGTATTTTGTAAAAATATTTATAGAAGGATCCTTTATGCCGATTTTCACCATTTTATTCGGCTTCTCTCTTATTAAATTGATTGAGTCTATTCGTAAAAAAAAGGATAAAAGTCGATGGTCTATTTTACGTCGTGCTACCGGGTTAATAGGCTTAGGTCTACTACATTCAACGTTTTTATGGGAAGGTGATATTTTATTTTCCTATGGCTGCATGACTTTATTTTTAATCCCATTTATTAATCGCAAACCAAAAACGTTATTTATTTGGTCTGGTATCTTATTATTACTTACAATAGCCTTATCATTCGGTTCTATGACAGAATCCGAAAAAGAACAAAAAGAAATGCAAACTTATATTCAGAAGGCCGACGATGTGTATGCTAATGGCAGCTATTTCGAAATACAGGATTTCCGCTCAAATGTTGCCCCTCCTGGAATGGATGATCCTGCTCTCATATTCATTCTTCTCATTATTGGACCAGTATTTTATGCTTCATTATTCCTCCTCGGCATGGGGCTCGCTAAAGAGCAAGCTTTTGTAAATATGGAGGACGAAAAGAAATGGTATAAGCTAGGTGCATTGCTCGTTCCAATAGGGCTAGCATGTAAAAGTTTAAGTTTTATAGAAAGTAATTTTTCTGGCATGTTGATGATGGGTGGTTCACAGATACTGTCAGTTGGCTATGTCTGCCTCGCAGCTTTAATATATAATACTCGCCCTGTACAGCTGTTAGCCCCTGCGTTCGAGAGTGTCGGTAAACTATCATTAACCAATTATCTAACGCAAACCATTATTTGTACAACAGTATTTTACGGATATGGCCTAGGTTTATACGGCAAGCTAGGCGTGTTTGGTGGTATTTTATTTGGAATCGTATTGTATAGCTTGCAATGTGTTTTCAGCCTTGCCTATTTAAAGAAATTTAAACGCGGACCTTTCGAAACTGTACTGCGCGTTTGGACGAATTGGTCCTGGAACGGACAGGTTAAAATCAAACAGAAAGGAAGTACTTCACATGAATAGTGACTCCAAAGAGGACTTTACAGACACATGGTGGTTTTTAGGCATATGTGCTGCTGTAGCTGTAGTCTTAACACTATTTGCGTTTTAATAAGCTAATCATTCACTCATCTTGGGAACAACTATACAACATATTGGAATTCGTTTTACCTGCCCCCTACTGTATACTAGTACTACATAATATACAGCTTAGGGGGCATTTTATTGTTACAGCGAATTATGATCACTGGCTATAAACCACACGAACTAGGAATTTTCAACGACAAGCATCCTGGCATTGCCATCATAAAAAAAGCACTTGAAGACCATCTACGCATTCTGATTGATGAAGGGTTAGAATGGGTAATTATTAGTGGTCAGCAAGGTGTAGAATCATGGAGTGCTGAAGTTGTTCTTATGTTAAAAAAAGAATTTCCGCATGTAAAATATGCTGTTATTACTCCTTTTTTAGAGCAGGAGAAAAACTGGCAAGAGCCTAAAAAAGAAAAGTATCAATCATTAGTAGCTCAAGCAGACTTTGTAACGAGCGTTACGAAAAAGCCATATGAGGCTCCGTGGCAATTTATCGAAAAAGACAAATTCATTATTCAAAATACAGATGGTTTACTGCTAGTTTATGACGAAGAAAATGAAGGCTCCCCTAAATATATGAAGCGTCTAGCAGAAAAATATATAGAAACACACGACTATACACTTTTAATGATCACAGCCTATGATTTACAAATAATAGCAGAAGAAATGCAACAACAAGATTGGTGAGAAATATTGATATAATTTTCTGATAATTATATACTAGAATAAATAGACACTTGTAGTTGGAAGAGTTTATCTAAGTTCTTTGCTTGTTGCTTTACGATCCTTTGTTGCTACTATCCTATAAGGAGCTGTTAACATTTGAGTAAAAAAATCGAAATGATTCTTGAGTCTTCGCCGGTGAATGTTTCTCACGATACATACCGCAGAGAATGCAAATATACACGCGGGATTCATATTGAAGAACAAGAGTTTAAAGCTATTTTAGATTCAATGTGTCACGATTCACGCTTATATTTTGATTTCCATAATCCACGTAAAAAGATTAAAAAGGGAACATATTTAAATGGACACTCCGGGTTAGCACGTAATATTTATGATTACTATAAAAACAATTACGACATTGAGATTAATGAACTCATGAATGGCAAAGATTTTTATGTAAAATTAATTTAACTTCATCCTGTTGCTGCCGCTACGTTAGCACTAGGCTTTCGTACAAATAACATCTGTTGCTGACGCTTCGCTTTCGCACAAATAACATCTGTTGCTGACGCTTCGCTTTCGCACAAAAAACATCTGTTGCTGACGCTTCGCTTTCGCACAAAAAACATCTGCTGGCCCAATGCCTCGGCATAATTGATTGGGAATTGGTTTGCTGTCAAAAAAAGAGCTACTCTCAAACGAGAGTAACTCTTTTTTGTTTATAGGTCCGCTACTTGAGCTCCTAATTCTTTATTATTGTACATTTCCGTATCCAATTCTTTTGTGACACGTGCTGTTGTCACACCTGCCATCATTGAACCACTTACATTTAGAGCAGTACGCCCCATGTCGATTAACGGCTCAACGGAGATTAATACACCCGCAAGTGCAATCGGTAAATCGAGTGCTGATAATACAAGAATTGCCGCGAACGTTGCACCTCCACCAACACCAGCTACACCAAATGAACTGATTGCTACGACTGCAATGACAGTAATGATGAATACTGGATCAAGCGGATTAATGCCTACTGTAGGTGCAATCATAATCGCTAGCATCGCAGGATAAACACCGGCACAGCCATTTTGACCAATAGATAAACCGAATGAGCCTGAGAAGTTCGCGATTCCCTCAGGTACACCAAGACGACCTGTTTGCGTTTTAATATTCATCGGTAAAGTACCTGCACTTGAACGTGAAGTGAAAGCGAACAATAATGTTTCTGCAGATTTTTTTAAATACGTAAATGGATTTAAACCACTTAATGTAAGGATTAATAAGTGTACTATAAACACAATGAATAACGCTACATAAGACGCAATAACAAACTTACCTAAATTATAAATTGCCCCGAAATCAGATGTTGCCACTGTACGAGCCATAATGGCTAAAATACCATATGGTGTTAAACGTAAGACAATTGTTACAACGCCCATTACTAATGCATAGATTGCATCCAAGCCCTTTTTAATAGTGGCTGCAGTAGCTTCATCTTTACGTGCTACACGTAAGTACGCAAAACCTAAGAACGCTGAAAAAATAACAACAGCAATCGTTGAAGTCGAACGAGCACCTGTTAAATCTAAAAATGGATTTGCTGGGAATAACTCAATAATTTGCGTTGGTAAATCCGGCGCAGTTAATCCAGAAGTTTTTTCCTCTAAATACGCTCCACGCTCAGTTTCTGCTGACCCTTGTATAATGTGGGAAGCATCTAAATCGAAAACTGTTGCTGAAAAAATACCAACTGCAGCTGAAACAGCAGTTGTACCGATTAAAATCGCCAAAATAAGTGCTGCCATTTTCCCAAAGTTTTTGCCGACTTTCATTTTCGTAAAGGCTATTAAGATTGAAATGAAAATTAATGGCATCGCAACCATTTGTAGCAATTTAACATAACCAGTACCAATAATATTGTACCAACTTGTTGTTTTAGCTAAAACTTCAGAATCAATACCATAAATTAAATGCAGTCCAAGACCAAGTGCAATACCTAAACCTAAAGCTGTAAAAACACGATTTGAAAACTTAACGTGTTTTTTATTCATAAAATATAAAATCCCAACGAACACAAGTAAAACGGCTACGTTAAGAACGATTTGTAATGTAGACAATGGAAAGCCCCCTAACCAGTTTGTATAATGTAAATCGAATTATATACCTATAATCCCTATAAATCAAGTATGTTTTGTTTAGATTAATATTTTCTTATAATGAAAGCTGTTATTTCTTATGATTATGCCCCAAAAACGAAATATAATAATTTAAATTTAACAGTAGACTTTTTTCGTTAAGGAAGGAGCAAGAGTTGTAATTGCCGACTTTAATGAGGATGCATTAAACAAGGACACCGCTAATACATTCGATGTGAAGTAGATGTTGCTGCAGAAGAAGAGATTCAAGTAATGATTATTAAAACCATTACTTATTTAGATCGTATTTATATTTTAGTCGACAACGCTAGAATTGGTGACGATCTGCAAGCAGCAGTAAATACGGAGATACTTTTGTGGAGTACTTACTAAAAGATAAAAAACCTACTTCGTTTAGTGAACGAGATAGGTTTCTTTTTCATGATCATTAACTAGATAAGAGCTTCCTGAAATTTTTTTACATTGTTTTTTCACACGCGTCACCGCATCTGACAATTGATCAACAGATTCAAATTGCTGATATTGATTTGTTATAACCGCGATGGATAGTGAAGTGCATGTGAAAGGCTCAAGTGTACCAGCCCTATTATGAATCTGTAATTGTCCTAAATCTTCTAGTTCATAAAAGCTTAAAATGAATGCATCAAACTCATCAATAATTCTTTGACAAATTGAGTTAGCCTCATAATGTGGAAGAATAGCAACGAAATCATCTCCACCAATATGCCCTAAAAATTCTTCTGTACCAACTATATTTCTTTTCAAAATGTCTGTTAAATACAGTAAAATTTTATCCCCTTTATTAAAACCATACGTGTCATTGTAGGATTTAAAATGATCTAAATCAAAATATATTAAACTATATAGTGGTAGCTGTAATGCTTCTTCGAGTTTTTCATCAATTAATTTATTGCCTGGAAGACTGCTTAACGGATTCAAAAAGCTTGCAATAGCCACTTGTGTTTCTACAAGCTTTAACAATAATTCCCGAATACTTACGACACCATAATATAAGCCATTTCTTGTTACAATTACATCATCATATAAATCCTCTGGTCGTCGTTGCATCGCTTCCGTACTGACTTCTGTTATAGGTGTATGACGATCTATAATTAAAGGATTCTCTTTCATAATAAGTTGATTTTGCCGTCCCATAAATAAATTATAGCCATAACGTGTACCAATTTTTTGATAAAAATGTGTGCGTGTAATATGCCCAATTGGTTTGTCATCTCGAACAACAACAACACTACGTAATGACGGATCGTTTGTAAAAAGCAAATCCACTTCTTTATTTTTCACAAATTCATCAATACAAGGAACGCTTTCTATGACTTCCCCTATTTTCATGGTCATCCATCCTTATTTTCCCCAAATGTATTTCCTTTGCGGGTTTCCCTATCGCATAACCTTGCGCGTAGTGAATACCAATATTATGTAAATAGTTTAGTTCTTCCTGACGTTCAATACCCTCTGCAATAATTTTTGTCTCAGCCTGCTCTGCGTATCTCATGAGCAATGTAACAAGCTGCTGTTGCTCGCTGTTTTTATCAATAAATTGTATTAAAGAACGGTCTAGTTTAATAAATTCTGGTTTTAAATAAACAAGCGTTTTTAAACTATTGTAGCCTGAACCCACATCATCCACTGCGATTCGATAACCCTGTGATCGATAATGTGATAACACACGTTCAAACTCCACAAAATCTACTACGGCACTGCGTTCAGTTAGCTCAAATACTACCTGTTGTGGTCTAATACCAAGCTCTTTTAATAATTGTAAGGTTTCACCACTATGGTAGTTCTTATCAAGTAAGACATTCGGATGTATATTAACAAATACTAAAAAGCCTCTGTTTACCCAATCTTCGTGCAGTCGTTCTTGGAAACGCTGCAATGAAAGATTACGACAAAAGCACTCAAATAAAAATACGCAGTCCGTTTGTCCAACAAATTCATAAAACTGATCGACACTATTAAATAATTCTGAAAGCCCTGGACGATTCAACGCCTCAAAACCCACCGTTTTCCTCGTCTGTAAATCGACGATAGGCTGAAAATATGTATCCAAATTCTTGTCCTGAATAATTTGCTTCAACGCTTTTAAACGTTTTATATATAAAGCATTGTTTTGATGCTGCCCATATAAATGCTTGAAATAGGAAAATAAATTATTTGTTTTTATGCTTTGTCTCACAACAGACTCCATACTAGCACCTCTTAATTTGGTTATTACGATTTATTGTACCCTTTTATTGTAAATACATTGTTAATAGCATGTAAAAAAAGAGGACTCTAGCACTAGATTTCCTTTTCAATAGTGTATAAAAGCAATCATTTTTGATCACTTGGTAGAGTGGGTATAAATTCAGGATGGAGAAGGCAGTTTGAGCAAAGGTTACTGGAGATTGGTTGTTTTATCAGCGATTTCGGCTGGTTTATCAGCGATTCGGTGTGCTTTATCAGCGATCTTGCTGATTTATCAGCGATTCGTTGTGCTTTATCAGCGATCTTGCTGGTTTATCAGCAATTCGTCGTGCTTTATCAGCGATTCACGATGCTTCTTTTAGCAATACTAATGGTATTTTACTGACAAGTACTTTTATAATAAGAATAGAAGCTCAATCATAAGAAAGGTTGCTTGATATCCTAATGAACGTAGAGAACTTTTTACAACTGCCCATGACAAAAGATTTTACAGTTGTCGCTGGTCGCAATGGTTTACATAAACCCGTTCACAATGTCGAAATTCTAGACTTTGAATTTTCGCCCGATATTCAAACTGTGAGAGAAACGATTTTCACACCGAACAGTGTGGTTCTAAGCAGTTTATTATTTGCAAAGCACAAGCCAGAATATTTATGGAATGCCGTGAAAAATCTTATTGAGCTAGGGGCCAGTGCTTTAGCTTATAAACCTGTCATCTATGAGGATTTACCAGAGGAAGTTCTAGTGTATGCAGATGAGCAAAATTTCCCGATATTACGATTTGGTGGAGATGAATTCTTTGAAAAAATTATTTTAGAAACGATGGCCTATGCAAAAACACAGGATTATTCATTCTTTTTAGAAACGATTATGCGACGTTTAATGGAAGAAGATGTTACGGCTGAACAAATAAAGTCCATTTTACAGCAAGTAAATAAGCCCTTTGAAAAATATGTATTTGTTGCTAATATTCAAACGCAAGAGCTTAAAAATAGTCAATGGATGCAATCTCTTTTTCACTTAGAGCCTCTTTTGAAATCGGGTATGATTTGTACCTATAAAAAGAGTCTCTTTATTTTAATGACCCATCCATCGCAAGAATTTCAATTTGAAAAACTTCTCAATGAATTGTTAAACATGTATGCAATCTCAACTGATTCATTGACCTTTGGCTATAGTCGTTGTCATGTAACACAAGTAGAACTCCCTATTGCTGTTCGGGAAGCCTTCTATGCACGCATCATGGCTGAAATTGAATCGTCTCCTATCTGTCATTATGAAAATCTCGCTTCCGATTGTTTGTTAATTGAATTACATCGCAAGGACCCTCAATTTACTATGAACTATGTAAATAGCTATCTCGGTCCCCTACTTGAGGAAAAGATTGATCCAGATTTAATGAACACAGCCATCACCTACGTTGTAAAACAAGGAAATATAAAGGAAGTAGCCGTTGCTCATTTTTGTCATCCAAACACAATCCGTTATCGTTTGTCAAAAATACGTCAACTAGTAGCTCCTCTAGAAAATGATTATGTTTTTTACGAACGTATAGCTGCAGCCGTTAAATTGTACTTATTACATAGCAAAATAGATGTTGAATGATCAGCATTGGAATAAGTACAAAAAAACGCCCGAATATTTAGAATTAACATCAAATTTATTTCTTCCATTTCATGCTATTCTATTGTAGTTAGGAGGAAGAATGATGAAACAATACATAGCTAATGGCATGCTATTAGTCACCGCAATCGTTTGGGGTAGCGGATTTGTAATAACGGCTATTGCATTGGAATATTTAACAGCTTATCAAGTAATGGCAGGTAGATTTTTATTAGCTTCGATTATACTGACAGTCTTATTTGGATACAGATTAAAAAAAGCTTCAAAATCAGTGATCTGGAAAGGTGTTTTGTTAGGGACCATTTTGTATGTTGCCTTTGCCCTTCAGACAGTGGGGTTACAATATACAACACCATCTAAAAATGCATTTTTAACCGCTGTAAATGTCATTATTGTTCCCTTAATTGCGTTTGCAGTTTACAAGCGCCGTATAGATGGCTATGAAATGATCGGTTCAATTATAGCTATTGTTGGAATCGGTTTTTTATCATTACAAGGATCACTGACAATGAATATCGGAGACGCACTTTCCTTAGCTTGTGCTGTCGCCTTTGCCTTTGATATTTTTTGTACAAATCTTTTTGTACAAAAGGAAGATGCCATCGCCCTTACGATTATTCAATTTATCACAGCAGCATTTTTAGGTGTCTTAGTCGTAGTCAGTCAAGGCGACATCCCAACCAACCTTGAAAAAGAAGCAATCTATTCAATTATTTATTTAGGAATTTTTTCAACTACTCTTGCCTATCTTTTTCAAAATGTTGCGAATCAATATACGTCTGCTACAAAGGCAGCTATTATCCTGTCGACAGAATCATTCTTCGGCATGGTACTATCCGTAATTTTCTTACATGAGGTATTAACAAGTCGCATGGTTGTAGGGGCAGTACTGATTTTACTCGCCATATTAATTGCCGAAGTAAAGCCTGCACATCCTAAAAAACGAATGATGAAGAGCTCTCGATAATGGATTTCAAAATAGTTTCAGTCATGCTGAAGCTATTTTTTTATTATGCATAACTAGTCATAATACTGGTGGTAATCCCTACTACTAAAACTGTAATAATTGACAGCATTAATGTACTGGAAGATAAAAGCAGACTCCCTACCACAATGACGATCGAATCAATCATAAAAATAAGTATCCCAACATTAATCCCTGTTTTATCACACAAAAACTGTGCAATCAGATCTGTGCCACCAGTGCTTGTCTGAAATCTAAGCATCAAGCCAATACCAAATCCCATCAGTATCCCTCCAAATATGGCACTATAAATAGCATCGATTTGAACAAGATTCCGAACGGGCTTTAGTAAGTCAATAATAAGAGAAGATGCAATTAATCCGTGAATGCTATTGTAAAAATAGGCTCTGTATTTATACCAAGCAATGATAAAAACCGGAATGCTAATAATGATGATCATTAAACCTATTTTAAGCTTATACAAATAGTGTAAAATAAGCGCTATCCCTACAACGCCCCCATCCAAAATTTGATAGGGCGTTAAAAAAAGATTAATTCCTAGCGAAACCGCAGTACTTCCTATGAGAATAATCAAGCCTTTCGTAAAAAAATACATACAACCCCCCTCCGAGACTGAGCATGTATTTATAGTATGATAATATGGAATCGAACATGTTATCAAATACGGCTTGGTCAAAAGTCAACCCTACTTTTTTTATCGAGTCCGCTCGATAAATTTCTCTAAAGCTCTATTTGGTTTTTCGGGTGAAACTTTATTCCTGTATTTTCCGTATATTCATGTATAATCACTAGATGAACGAAAGGAGAATGTGCTATGGAGCATACTTTATTAGAACAAGTGAAGGACACACGAACAATTTTAAGAAGAACACTGTTAGAGACGATTTTCGAGGAATTTGATGGTCAACGTATGAGATTAACTGAGGAGCAACGTATAGAAAAATATCGCACAATGCTAGATAGTCCTTTCCGTTTTTTCCGAGGAAGTGCCTATTTATTTTATTTTGATGTCACGAAATCCCCTTCTATTTTCCATACATCTGATGTCATGCCTACTTGGATACAGGGAGACATGCATATGGACAACTTCGGTGCATTTCAAAATGAAACAGGCGACATTGTGTTCGATATTAATGATTTTGATGAAGGCTATGTTGGCTCTTACCTGTATGATGTTAGTCGCATGAGTGTGAGTATCGCTTTATATCTTGAGGAGCAAGGCTTAGATCATGAAGCTCAAGAAAAGGCCATTCATCATTTCCTACATAGCTATGTCAGCCAATTAAAACGGTTTCAGCGTAAACAAGATGATCCACTGACATTAACATTTACAAAGGATAATACAAAGGGACCAATCAAAAAGGTTTTGAAAAAATTAGAGAAGCGTCAGCATTCACAGTTTGTACAGGATATAACGTACATTAACGATGAAGAACAGCGTGTTTTCCTATGGAATGAAGAAGTACAGCCTGTCACTTCAGAAGAATATGCCGCAATCTCTACTGTGCTACCCAACTATAAGATTAAAGATATAGCCATTAAATACGGCTCAGGTACAGCATCCATTGGTTTAAAACGCTATTATATTTTAGTAGAGGACGAAACAAATGCACAGGGAGTAAGCGATTTAGTGCTTGAAATGAAGGAAGTGCACACGGCAATCCCCGCATATTTCCTTCCGTACAATGAGACATTCTGGGAAACTTATATGCACCAAGGAGCACGTGTAGTAGGTACCCAAA
Organism: Lysinibacillus sp. TE18511; assembly: GCF_054062295.1. Lineage (NCBI taxonomy): Bacteria > Bacillati > Bacillota > Bacilli > Caryophanales > Bacillaceae > Lysinibacillus > Lysinibacillus sp. TE18511. The sequence continues at coordinate 32,992 of NZ_JBSSFD010000019.1, read as the reverse complement.
AAGCAATGCATCATTTAGAGGACCCTCATTTAGCTTATGTTACGATGGAGGGACAAGAATACTATATCCGTGAGCGTTCCCCTTATAAGAAAAAGGTGAAGCCTAAAAACTACAAGGATGTAGAGGATTATTTTGCGACAACATCGACGATGGGACAAATTGCTGCCAAAAACCATGCGCGTGCCGATATCGACTACTCCGATGTTTTCACCTATCATAGTGAAGATGAAATATTAAAAGCTATCGGTAAGGAGCGTAACGTATTTGTTGAAAGCGCGATTTTACAGGCAATGCGCTACAAAGAAATAGTCTATTCAGATTTCGAGTTGTTTAAAGAGTTGGTCAAAGAGCGTTTTAATTGACCTTTGTTGTTGAAAAACTATTTTGTCAATGAAATTAAGGTGTCGTCTTAAATAATATGGCTCTTCGGCAAAACGAGGGGTTGATTTCCGTTCCGACTGAGCGCTTTCCTGGGGGCGTCCGATGAGCCGCTTGGGCCTACACGATGTAGGTCACGAAGGCGTTATCACAGGATGTGATGCTTTTAGCCTTCGTTCCTCTATTCGCTCGCTCCAGGGTCTCGGGCCAACACGATGTTGGTCACGAAGGCGTTATCACAGGATGTGATGCTCTTAGCCTTCGTTCCTCTATCGCTAATCCCCAAGGAGTCGCTCAGTCTCCACTCCAATCAACCATTTCACTTAGCGTGTATCTTCTTACATGTCATTCTAATTTAAAGTGATATAACGAAACTTCAGTGAATCTGTACGAAAACGAAGTGTCAGCGGCAACAGATGTACAATCGCGTCACTGTTATAAGCCTTTTCTGTTCGATTATAGTGAGTAGCCATAGTATTTACTTTTGAAATAAATAAAATTTATAAAAGTTCTACGCTATCGCTGATTGGATTGGAAGCCTACTCGAATGCTCCTGTCGCGGAGGAAGCGGCACGACGCGAAAGTGAGTATTTTGGAACGGAAATCATCCTTATTTAAAGCACTACAACAATCACAAAAATCCCCTTGACCATTTTGTTTTTTTACACTGTGAAAAAGGACCTCTGCTATAAATATAGCGGAAGTCCTTTTTATTTTTGCTTTGCCTTCATTCGATTGAGCAAAAATCCACCTTTGAATGATTTAGGCTCGTAAGAAATAATAAACGCATTCGGTTCAAACTGCTCTACAATTTGGAACAGCTCCATCTCACGATTTCTCTTAGTTAATATTTCGTATTTATAACGATTGCTATCTCGACCTTCGCCGATATAAATAGTCACTGCAAAGCCTTCATTACGGAGGAAATTCACGAGCTCTACGTTCTTATTTTGCGTATTGATTGTCGTATAGACATAGCCGATTGCCAGTTTCCGTTCAATTTTGGCACCTAGGAAAATACCTAGACCAAAACCAAATGCATAAACAATCATGGCTAAAATACTTTGTTCTCCGTTAAAAACAAGCGAAAGGCCAAATACATACACTAACATTTCCAGCATACCGAAGATGGCGGCAAGGAAAGTAATATTCTTCACTAAAAATATTGTCCGTAACGTTAAAAAAGGTACATAAACTAATTGCAGGATTAAAATCAGAAATATACTTTGCATTTGTAAGAGACCTTTCAAAAAGTAGTAGATATACACTATAAATTATATGTTCAAATAAGTAGTTGCATTCTATTAATAAACTAGCCTATAGTTTATTTAGCAATTCCCTATTCTTTTTATTTTAAACATCTACATGGACTAAATTCATCGGGTTTAGTAATCCTTCAGCGTCTTCCTTACTTAGCAAACCATTCTTAATAACAATTTCTTTAATGGTAGCGTCCGTTTTAAAAGCTTCAGCTACTACTTTATTTGCCATTTCATAGCCAAATAATTTAGAAATGACAACAGAAATCGAATAAGAACTTTCCGCGTGCATTTGATTCATCGCCTCATTTATTTGAATGCCCTGTACACATTTGTGATTAAATACAGGAATACTTGCTATTAAAATCGAAAACGCATCAAATAAATTTTTCATAATAATCGATTCCCATATATTTAACTCTAGCTCTCCTCGATCGACCGCGATTGTAATCGTCTGATCCATCCCATATATATCAAAACAAACCTGCATCATCATCTCTGGAATACACGGATTGATTTTTCCAGGCATAATGGATGAACCTGGCTGTACAGATGGAATAGTAATTTCAGCTAGTCCAGCTCTAGGGCCTGAGGCAAGTAGTCTAAAATCACCTGCCATTTTGGATAACCCACTACACAACCCCTTTAAGCAGCCTGATATTTTTATATAACTATCTGCATGTTGTAAACCATCAAAATAATCTTCTATTTTGGTCACTGGCATTCCGGAAACTTTAGGCAAATATTGATACATTGCTTCGATATAGCCTTTTGCTACACCCAAGCTTGTACCTACAGCGGTAGCACCAATCAATAGTTTTAGACAGTCTTGTTGAACCTTTTGTAATTCTTTCTTCTGTCTTGTAACAAATGATAAATAAGCATTAAATTGCTGACCAAAAGTCATTGGGAGAGCGTCCTGTAAACAAGTTCTAGATAATTTAATGCTTGATTGAAACTCATTGACTTTACTTTCTAGCGCCTTTTCAAGCTGTTCTAAGTGTTTAATCAAGTCTTCCATATAAAGATAGCAGGCCATTTTCATAGCGCTTGGCAATACATCATTTGTAGACTGAGACATATTCACATGCTCATTTGGATGTACACATGTAAAGCCTTTTTCACCAGTAATAATTTCATTCGCTCGGTTGGCAATGACCTCGTTAATATTCATATTTGTCGAAAGGCCTCCACCGCCCTGATAAATATCAACAGGAAATTGATTTTCAAATTTCCCTGCTAAAATTTCATCTGCTGCCTCCACAATGGCAGCTTTGATATGGCAATCAAGCGCTTCAACACGATGATTTGAAAGTGCTGCTGCTTTTTTTATATAGGCCATAGATTTTATGAGGTAGGGGTAACTTTCAATGGATCTCCCAGAGATAGGAAAATTCTCTAAAGAACGCATCGTTTGGATACCATAATATATGTCGGACTAATCTGCATTTCACCTAAGAAATCTTTTTCTATACGCATCCTTTAATCCCTTTTCTTCTATTATAAATTCCTTAAAACTCTATGACTGCTCGACCAACATTGACACAGCTGCAATCATGGAAGGAATCAAATGCTTTATTAATATTTTCTAGTTTAATACGCTCTAAAACTAGCTCGTCTAGCTTAAACTTCCCATCTAAATATAATTGTGCAATCATTGGGAAATCACGGAATGGCTGTGTATCTCCATAGAAGCTGCCTTTTAGCACCTTTCCAACCCGATGGAATCCACCAGCAGGTAAATTTAATTTCTGCTCTGGATTAAAGGCACCCACTACAACCACTGTTCCACCTTTACGTGTTATTTTCCACGCACTTTCAGTAGCAATCGTATGACCTGAACAGTCAATTGCATAATGGACACCCACACCGTTTGTAATTTCCTTAACAATTGCTTCAACATCTTGATCTTTTGTGTTAATAGTGTGCGTTGCGCCAAATTCCTTAGCAATTTCAAGATTGGCATCTTTTACATCACAGGCAATTATTTTAGCCGCACCCGCTATAGCAGCTCCTTGTATTGCATTTACACCAACCCCACCAATTCCGAAAATCGCTACTGTGGAGCCTGGTTTTACACCCGCCGCATTGACTGCAGCACCATAGCCAGTAGCTACACCACAGCCAATAAGTGATGCTTGGACAAGTGGCATTTCATCAGGTATTTTTATACAAGACATTTCTGGTACAACTGCATATTCAGCAAATGTTGAAAGTAATGAATTATGGTATACCTTCTCATTGTTCATGCTTAATCGAGTAGTACCATCCAATAAAGTACCATCAAACATTGGTCCAAACGCAGATTCACAAAGATGGACCTTTCCTGTTACACAGAATTCGCAAGTACCGCAGTAAGGAACCCAGCTCAAAGCCACCTTATCGCCGACTTTCACATTCGTTACACTTGATCCAACAGCCTCCACAATACCTGCACCCTCATGACCTAAAATGGTTGGAGTTGGTGTTGTAGCATCACCCAATGCATTTAAATCACTATGGCAAACACCTGTAGCCGCAATTTTTACTAACACTTCATTGTGCTTTGGCTCAGCAAGCTCTACTTCTAAAATTGCTAATGGTTTATTTATTTCTGTCATCACAGCAGCTTTCATTTTCATGATAATTCCCCCTTACAATATCAGATTAATATGCAAACCAAATTGCTCTTGTTTTGGTAAAAGCAGATAAAGAATGGATGGCGTATTCTTTGCCCCACCCACTTTGCTTAACGCCTCCAAATGGACTAGCAAAATCATAACAGCCATATTTATTAACAAATACCATGCCTGCATCTAATTGATTGGCTACGCGGAGAGCACGTGATGGATCACCTGTCCATAGACCGGCAGCTAAGCCATAGATTGTGTCGTTCGCCATTTTAATAACATTTTCTTCCGTATCAAACGGAATGATGCAAAGTACAGGGCCAAAAATTTCTTCCTGTGCAATTTTCATATTGTTATCTACATCAGCAAAAATAGTTGGTTGTACAAAATAGCCTTCCGCATTCGTACCCGTTAGATCACGCTCACCACCAGCAACAATTCTTCCTCCCTGCTCTTTACCGCTTTCGATATAGCTTAAAATTGATTCCATATGCTCTTTTGATATTTGGGCACCCTGCTTGCTGTTTGGATCAAATGGATCACCACATTGATAATTTTTGGCATATTCAGCAATCTTCTCGACAACCGTGTTATAAATAGCATTCTGAACAAATAATCTTGTTGGTGAAGAGCACTTTTCACCTTTATGTGTAAACAAACCATAGAAAGAACGTTCAATCGCGCCATCTAAATTTGTTACGTCCTCAAAGATTATATTCGGCGATTTACCGCCCAATTCTAAAGTGACTGGTTTCAAGTTGCTATCAGCGGAATCACGTAATAATTGTTTACCTATTTTAGTACTGCCTGTAAATGACAGCTTATCAATATCCATATGCTGGCTAATATAAGCACCTACTTGACCGTCTCCCAAAATTAAGTTAATAACACCCTTTGGTAATAGCTTAGCTTCATCAATAATTTCAAACAGTCGTATAGCGGAGAAAGAAGTTTTATCAGCAGGCTTTAAAACAACAGTATTTCCCATAGCTAGAGCTGGAGCCATTTTTAAAACTGCCATTTGAATCGGGAAATTAAATGGTACAATTTGACCACAAACTCCGATTGGATCGCGTGTTGTTACACTTAAAAAATCCCCTTCCACCGGATTATTTTCACCGTAGAATTTGTCAGTCCATCCAGCATAATATTCAAATAAATCATGTGCCTCTTGCACATCATCATTGTAGGCTTCTGTATATAATTTGCCATTATCAAGTGTCTCTAAAGTTGCTAGTTCTGCGTGATGCTCAGCAATAAGCTCACTAATTTTACGTAATACTCTGCCGCGCTGTTTTCTGCTCATACTTTTCCATTCAGGATTATGAAGTGCCTCTCTCGCCGCTTGAACTGCTAAATCTACATCTTCTTTAGCAGCGCAATAGAAATTACCAATAACTTTCCCATTTGCAGGATTAATAGAATCGATTGTATGACTACTACTATCTATCCACTGTCCATTGATATAACTTCTTTTTGTTGTTGATAACCAATTGTGAGCCCACTCTAGCTTTGGCTGTTCAATACCATCAAAAATTTTCTGATTCATAATTTTTAATCCTCCCTTTTCTCTAAAGATTGTTGCTTCAACAATTTTGTAGCCTCACTGTATCCTACTTTGTCTTTTAAATCGCAAATTTTCGGTATACTCGTATTAGATAGTTCTAGACATCTTTGTTCATTGGCTTGAATGTCAGCAAGACAAAGATTTGTGAAGCTTTTTAAGCAATTGGAAAGCATATAAAAGCCATCTAATATATGCACACCCGCAAAGTTTTCAAATACATTTAAGTCCAGTTCTCCATGCTCAAATGCTGTCTGAACTACTCGCTCAATGCCAATGATTTCACTGCAGCATTGAATTATTGTTTCAGGCATTACAGGATTTATTTTTCCAGGAAAAAAAGATGACCCCGCCTGTATAGCTGGCAATGATATTTCAGCAAAACCTGCTTCTGGTCCTGAAGATAACAATCGAAGGTCTTTAGCCATTTTCATTAATGCCGTAGCAAACAAACTTAATTGCTTAGAAACCTCAGCTAAATCATCAATATTTTGAGCAGCATCAAATAAATTCTCCCGGCGCCTTATCGGTAATTGTGTAACTTCCTGTAATTTTTTAATGACCGTTTGTTTATAGTCTTCACTAGCACCATCACCTTTACCTATAACAGTTCCTCCAAGATTAATCGTCAGCAGTTCGTTTATGGATGCTTGTAATTTTTGATGCCTTCTTTTAATAACTGCCTCAAAGCCGCTAAACTTTTGCCCAAGCTGAATACGTGAAGCATCCTGCAAGCATGTTCGCGAAATAGTTGTAATGGGCATAAATTGTACTGTTTTACGGTTTAAAATTTGCGATAAATACTGCATCTCTTCATCTAAACGCTTGTAGCCACTCATTAACGCTAAGCGGATAGCAGTATGGCAGGCATCTGCTGTTGATTGTGAAGCGTTTACATGTTCGATTGGATGGACAGGAACATAGGTACCATTCATTTTATTTGATAGATTGGCTACTACCTCATTTATGTTCATATTAATGCCAATACCGCCCCCGCCATGGTAAACATCAACAATAAAATGCTCTGTATATTTCCCATCAATCAAGGCATTACACGCTAAAGTAATATTTTCTTTAATTGGTAACGAGATCACCTTGGCCTCATAATTTGCCATAGCCGCGGCCTTTTTTACCATTGCTAAGGATTGAATATAATCTGGATAATCTTTTAATGTGTTCTTTGAAAAAGATAGATTTTCTTTTGTTCGAACAGATTGAATACCATATAAAGCATCATCAGGAATTTCAACAGTCCCCAAGAAATCAGTTTCTATTCGCATAGTTTGAATGGCTCCCTCTACAACAATTAATGACCTCCACACCATTAATTGTTCATATTATGAACTTTTTATTCACATTAAGAACTTTAAGCTATTATATGTCTGAAAATTACGAAAGTCAACATGAAAAACAGCTTGGGTTTTTAAATTTTATTTAGTCCATTTATTTACCTCAATTCAAATAAATTACCTGTAACACGGACAACTTTGATTTTCAAAACTAACTATGTATAATTAAAAATATGGAAACGAATAAACTTATAACAAATAAAAATGGTAAAGACGGCACTACAGTTCAAGCTGTAGATAGAGCTTTGCTCCTACTAAAGCTTATAGGAGAAAACAGCTCACCTATTTCAGTAAAGGATTTGTCCCTCAAAAGCGGTCTAAATAGGACAACTGTTTGGCGGTTAATTGGAAGTTTAGAAAATGAAGGTTTTGTTGAAAAAGACACCGCAACGAATAGCTATCAACTTGGATTTACATTCTATCGATTAGCTTCTCAAAATAATCCATATAGTTCGTTAATTCGCAGAGCTAGAAGTACATTAGAGGCATTAAGGGAAAAGGTAGGTGAAACAGTATTATTAAGCGTTCCAATGCACAACGGTATTTTAACAATTGACCAAATCGATACGAACCACAGTGTAAGATTAGTCGATTATACAAATACTGTTACACCATTGCATTGCACCTCTAATGGAAAAGTATTATTAAGCATACTTTCTAAAAAAGAACTCGATCAGTTTTTAGAAAAAGAGCTTATTGCAACATCGAAATATACCATTACAGATCCTAAACTATTGCAAGAAGAGCTTCAATGGATACGTTCCCATCATGTGGGATTATCAATTGGTGAATACGATGAAAATGAAAATGCTATTTCTGTACCTATATTTGATAATAGAAAGAACCTAGTAGCATTTTTAACGTTAGGTGGTCCTAGCTTTAGACTTTCAAAAGATGATTTATTAAAACTTAAGGATACGTTATTAGATGCAGCAAAGGATATTGAAAGACAGTTAACATAATTTATCTGGTAAACAAGACAAAGCCAAACTTGCGGCATTGTCTTTTTTTAATGAATTATTGTCGAATTTTCAATTAATAAAGAGAATAATGCAATGTAAGAGAAAAATTCGCATTGAATTCGCTTACAAAAAGCAATTGACAACATATTCACCATAGACATATAATTTACGTATTCGCATAACGACCATATGGTTCATATTACGAACTTTATTTAAGAACAATTTCCTCTACTACAAATTTAATCATATTACTTCAAACAAAAATATGTTTACTAAAGGGCGATGGGAGGAATTTGATATGAGTAGTAACACAATGACAATGGATAACTCGCTAAAGATCAAGCTAGATGATGCACCACTTAATAAGTTTCATATTAAAATCGCAGGCTTAACATTTGGAGCACATTTCACTGATGGATATATTTTAGGGATTGTAGGCTTTGCACTTACATTACTTACTCCACAAATGGGTTTGTCTTCATTCTGGGTGGGGTTGATTGGGAGTTCCGCCTTAATAGGCTTATTTTTAGGCAGCTTGATTTTGGGCTGGATTTCTGATTATATTGGTAGACAAAAAATATTCGTTCTCAGTTTTACGATTATAACAGTTGCTTCTATTCTTCAATTTTTTGCTGATTCACCAACTGAATTAGTTATTTACAGGATATTAATCGGGATAGGTCTCGGCGGAGATTATAGTGTGGGACATACTATGCTTGCTGAATTTTCGCCTCGTAAACATCGCGGGGTTTTACTTGGGTCATTTAGTGTGATATGGACAATTGGATATGTTGTAGCCAATATTGTCGGAATTTTCGCAACAGATGCTTCTCCTGATGCATGGAAATGGATGTTAGCCTCTTCTGCCATTCCAGCATTTATTATTTTAATTATCCGCATGGGCACACCAGAATCGCCAAGATGGCTGGTAAGCAAAGGCCGAAATGAAGAAGCTCTTCAAATTGTACAAAAATATATAGGACCAAACATTATTTTGGATGATGAAGTAGCGAAAGCTAAGAAAAGTAGCTTTGCATCTTTATTCCATAAGGATATGATTAAGCGTACAGCCTTTAACAGTATTTTCTTCGTATGTTTAGTAATGCCTTATTTTGCCATTTACACATTTTTACCAATCATCCTAGATGAAATTGGCTTAAGAGCAGATCATACTACGGATTTCTTATTAAATGGTCTTCTAATTATAGGAGCATTATTAGGGATTTGGTTTACTATTAAGTATTCTAGACGTGGTTTCTTAATTTCTTCCTTCATTGTATTGGTTATTTCTTTAGGTCTTTTAAGTGTATTACCAAGTAATCTAACAGTTCTTATGATTATCGCTTTCTCTGTATTTACATTGATTTTATCGGCCGTGAGTAATCTAGTAGGTGTCTTCCCTGCTGAAAGTTTCCCGACAGACATTCGTTCCTCAGGGGTAGGCTTTGCTACAGCCATTAGTCGGTTAGGTTCTGCTGCTAGTACGTTCTTACTTCCAATGAGTATGGCTAACCTTGGTGTACAAAATACGATGCTTTGTTTAACAGGTATTTTAGTCATCGGTACTCTTGTGTCGATTGCTTGGGCTCCAGAAACTAAAGCACTATCTTTAAGCGATGCTAGTAATGTTTCTGAATAAATAATATTAAAAATGCCATCTACTTTTATAGTAGATGGCATTTTGTTGATTATAGAAATCCTTTAAGCTTCCCCATGCATTGGGTCTTCCTTATGCTTTGGCCCAATCATGTTGAATAAAATATTCAGGATAATCGCTGTGACAGAACCACAGACGATACCGTTAGAAGTTAGAAGAGATACACTTTCTGGCAGCGATTCGAAAATTCCCGGAACAACCGATACACCGACACCAAGACTCACTGCAACAGCAGCAATCATGGCATTTTCCGCTGATTCGTTCATAACAGGTACTAGCATACCCATACCTTGTGTAATGACCATACCGAACATCGCTAGCATTGCCGCACCAAGTACTGGTGTTGGAATGATTGTTGTTAATGCTGCGATTTTTGGTAGGAAGCCAAGTGCTACTAGTAATCCACCTGTGATGTAAATGACTTTACGGTCTTTTACGCCTGACATACGTGTAAGTCCTACGTTTTGTGAGAATGTTGTGTATGGGAAAGCATTGAAAATACCACCAATAACCGAAGCAAGACCTTCTGAACGATACCCACGAGCTAAATCTTTTGAGTCTAGCTTTTTATTGCAAATATCACTTAGCGCAAAATAGACTCCTGTTGATTCTACTAAAGAAACCATTCCTACGAGTGTCATTGTAATAATCGCGGTAGCATCGAATGTTGGCATACCAAAGTAGAATGGTTGAACCATGTGTAACGCGTCTGCATCTGAAACTGGGCTAAAATCAACTTTACCCATGAATGCACCTAAGATTGTCCCAGTAACTAGTCCAATTAAAATGGAGATTGCGCGGACGAACCCTGTAGAAAAACGATAAACTACTAAAATAATAACGAGTGTAATAAACGCTAAAGCTATATTCGAGCCAGATGCGAAATCTTTTGCACCTAGTCCACCCGCCATATTGTTTAAAGCTACTGGTAATAAAGAGATACCGATAATCGACACTACCGAACCTGTCACAACAGGCGGGAAGAATTTTACTAGCTTTCCGAAGAAGCCGGCAATAATCATAATGATTACACCTGATGCAATAATTGAACCATAAATATCAGTAATACCTTGCTCAGGATTTGTACCGATTGCAATTATTGGACTTACTGCTGTAAATGTACAACCTAGGACAACTGGCAAACCAATACCGATAAATTTACCATAATACACTTGTAAAAGTGTTGCGATCCCACACATCATAATGTCAATCGCCACTAAATACGTCATTTGTGTTGAATCAAAGCCGATTGCCCCACCGATAATCAATGGCACTAAAATGGCTCCTGCATACATCGCAAGTAAATGTTGAATCGCTAGCGCAGTCGATTTAAAGGCATTCATTACGCATTAGCCTCCGCAGCAAATGTAACTTTGCCATCCTCAAGAGATTCTACAATTGCTAATGATTCCACGCGAATCCCTTGCTGGCGTAATAATTTCCCACCATCTTGGAAACCTTTTTCAATAACAATGCCGACGCCCACCACATTTGCACCAGCTTGTGCTGCAATATCGAGCAAGCCTTTGACAGCTTCTCCATTAGCTAAGAAGTCGTCAACAATTAGGACGTTATCATCCTCATTTAAGAAATTTCGTGATACTGAAATATCATTTGTTTCATTTTTTGTGAAAGAATGTACTTTTGCAGAAAAAAGATTATCTGATAATGTTAAAGATTTACGTTTACGTGCAAATACTACAGGTGCCCCGATTTCAAGCCCTAGCATAACAGATGGTGCGATACCTGAAGATTCAATCGTTACTATTTTTGTAATAATTTGATCCGAGAAACGGTTGGCAAACTCATGACCAATTTCCTTCATTAGCATTGGGTCAATTTGATGATTTAAAAATGAATCTACTTTTAATACAGATGAAGATAAAACTTTACCTTCTTGCATAATTTTATCGTGCAATAACTTCATTTCCTTTATTTCCCTCTTTCTTAATTTAATAAAAAACGCTGAATACCTTGATCCATTCATCTACGAGTGGAGCAAAGCATTCAGCGTAAAAACGTCGAAACAAATAGAAAACGTCATCATCTTATATGAGATCTTCTAAAGCATTGCTACCCATAGTCGATTTATTTACGGTAAATCGGTAGAAACTTGCGAGCCATATTCTCGCTATTATATGAGTGAAACAGTATGAAGCTGTAATATATACCAATTATTCAAATCAGCACTTCATTCGGCAATGTTGCTATATGACTCACTGAATATAGATTGATTTTTCGGAATTTACTGGTATTTCAATAAATTTTAATTGTAAACGTTCGTGTTTTACAACCAACGTACTGATTATATCAGACAATTTTCCAGCAGGCTAGTCATTATTTTGTTAAATGGAAAGGCACTGTCATAATGACGACATTTTTGTTAAATAACAGCGTAGCGCGAATTAATAGACTCGATTGATTGTGTAACATATGATGCCATCCTTTTTTCGGTATAAATTGTGGGATAACAACTGTTACTCGATGTCCTGTTTTCACACATTGATGTTCAACCTTATTAATAAATTTCATCAACGGCTGTGTAATACTTCGATATGGTGAATAGTATGTTACAAGCCGTACATCTGGCTGCCAAGCTTTCCATTTCTCTTCAAAAGCTTTTGCGTCATCTTGATCGAAGGCTACGTAAAAGGCAATAATTTTGTCGACCTTTAATGAATGTGCGTAATGCAAAGTGTTTTCAACTACTTGCGTAATACCAGCCACAGGGACTATGAAAACATTCCCCTCAATAATAGGTAGCTCCTCATTATTTAATCTTAACTGCTCACCAACTGCTTGATAATGTTTTTTAATTCGATGAAACATCAAAATAATCATTGGTAAAAAGATAAACACTGGCCATACTTGAGGTAATTTCGTCACAAAAAACATCATGGCAACAATAAAGGAAATAACCGCTCCAATCGTATTTATTGCAAATTTTGCAACCCAACCTTTTGGCTTTTCACGCCACCATTTTCGCATCATTCCGGCCTGCGCTAACGTAAACGGAATAAAAACGCCAACTGCATAAAGTGGAATTAAATGTTCTGTTGCCCCATCAAATAAAATGATTAAGACAATGGCAGCTAAACCAAGCATCAAGATTCCATTTGAATAACCGAGACGATCCCCACGGATTTGGAACATTCTTGGGATAAAACGGTCCTTCGATAAATTGACTGCTAGTAAAGGAAAGGCTGAATAACCTGTATTTGCAGCGAGTACTAAAATCATTGCTGTTGTACCCTGCACTATATAGTAAAAGAAATTGCGTCCTACACTTGCCTCCGCAATTTGCGAAACAACTGTTTCTTCTGCATTTGGAGCAATTCCATAAAAATAAGCTAGACTCACAATACCGATAAATAGTACCGCTAAAATACCGCCCATCGCAAGTAACGTTTTAGACGCATTTTTTGGTCCTGGATCTTTAAAATTAGGAATAGCATTTGAAATGGCTTCTACACCAGTCAAAGCTGAGCTTCCTGATGCAAATGCCTTTAATAATATAAAAAGACTAATTCCTGCAACGGGTGTACCAACCTTTGGACTCAACTCTGCTGGAACTTGCCCTGTTGCTACATTATAAATCCCCACTCCAATTAATATCAGCATGACAGCTACAAACAAATATACTGGATACGCTAATATGGATGCAGATTCTGTAACACCACGTAGATTTAAAAGCGTTAAACATATAACAAAAAATACAGCGATTATCACGTTATAGGGATGTAGACTCGGAAATGCCGAAGTAATCGCATCTGTCCCCGCCGAAACACTTACCGCAACTGTTAAAATGTAATCGACAAGCAATGAACCACCAGCGACGAGACCGGCATTGACACCTAAATTTTCCCGAGATACTACGTATGCACCACCACCATGTGGATAAGCAAAAATAACTTGACGATACGAAAAAATAAGTGCTGCCAGTAACACAACTACGCCAGCAGCAATCGGTAGAGAATACCAAAAGGCAACAGTACTTACTGTCATGAGCACAATTAAAATTTGCTCAGGTCCATACGCTACTGATGACAAAGCATCTGATGACAGTATGGCAAGTGCCTTTCTTTTATTAAGCTTTTGCTCCCCTAATGTATCGGATCTCAACGGTTTTCCGATAACATAACGTTTGAATGAGGATTTCATATACAACACCTTCTAATTTCATGGGATGTATTTCGCATTTCTAAATCGATTACACCTTCGCATAATCGGTTTCTATGTTGTCCACTGGGGCTTATTTTCATTTTTGAATGAAGATAAAAAAAACGTCTACAAGTCATCACTAAATACGACTTGTAGACGCTCATTCGTCTGCCAAGCTCCAACTTTTCTGCTCTTAACGCTTACGAGGTTAGCTGTCGGATTCGGGCCTGAGTAGCCCTACCCTTCAAAAATGAAGAGATTCACCCCAAGGATTATTGTTAAACAATCCGTAAAAACTGGGTCCCCCGCGTTCAGTTGCTTCAGCGATTTAGAAATTTGAAACCTTTATAATGATGTCATATTACGCTCGTATTAAAAAAAAGTAAAGAAGAAAATTTTTTATTATTATAAGTGAAAAGCATAGATATTCTCTCAAGTAGTATGTAATTACTCGCAGAACTAAAAAAGCTATCTTAAAAGTATTGTCCCACTTTTAAGATAGCTTATGCACTTTAGTCCTCAATATCTTGTTCAAAGCCTATAATTTCACCTGTAGATGAATCAACCTCAACTTCGTATTCATGCTGTCCGTTTCTGATTTCGATTTCGTAAATCCCATCATCAAGCTTAATTTTAGTCACTGTACCTTTTGCCTTTGTTAAGGCCTTTTCAATAGCCTGCTCTTTTGTGATTTTAGTTGTTGTAGTGGAAGCAGTCATCTTGTCATACATATCATCTTGATCTCGACGTTCCTTCTTTTGCTTTAGTAGCTCACCTGTATAGGCGTCAAATTTTAAGTCATACTCTTCAGTATCAGTGTACACCTCAACCTCATAAACTGTGCGATAGACATCCTGGTCAAACTCAATATCAACTACCGTACCATCGACAACTGCTAATGCCTTTTTCTCAATTTCCTGCATTGTTAATACCTTTTTTTCTTGCGCATTACCTGTTAATAATGTTGTTGAGCCAATAGCAGCTCCAACGCCAAGTATACCGACCAACGCTGGGATTAAAATCATTTTTTTCATCTTCATCTGTTCATCTCTCCTTTGTTTTATCCCGCATACAACTGGCTGGAAGACCCTCAAGTCAAGCAGCTGAGGTAAACCAAACAGTTAAGCGGGGTTGTACTTTATCTATTCTTAGCTTATCAAGCGAAGATGATAGGACAATAAGAGAAACATTAGAATTTCATGAGAATCACTTAATGATCTTCATCCCATGTAACGGACATCACCTTTCCAGATATTGCATGTATTTGGAAAACAGCTTCTTCATTCTTAGCTTCAATTTCAACTAAATAAAAGCCACCATCCTCTGTTTCCTTATAATCAACAGAATCTACCTCACCATTTAGTTGTTGGAGAGCAATCTTCATTGCCTGCTCTTTAGAAATAACATTGACAATTTCTGGTTGTTCAACTGGCTGAACATCTTTTTTAGACAAAACATCACCTGTATAAGCATCGAGTGTGAGATCCCTTTGTTGACCCTCTTTTTCAACACGTACGGTGTAAATGTTATCTGCTAACACGACACTCTCAATATCCCCATAGTCTTTCTCAACCATATGTCGTATTTGCTCTTCTGTTAACGGTAATTTACTTTCCACTTCCTTCAATTTTAAATCTGTAGTTTGCTGTGTAGTTGCATCTAGCATCACCATATAAGTTGCACCATCTCGTGTAAATAGCATTTCATACTCGTTTCCTTGATTTTTAGCCTTTGTTACATGACCATTGTAGATCGTTTCAATATGATGAATTGCCTGTTCTTTACTAAGAGGCTCAATATGAAAGAAGCGATACTGAACAAACCATAGCGTTCCACTACAGAGAAGGATGATGGCACCAATGATCAATAGCCATTTTTTCATTGTTGCCCCTCCTTTGGTACACGTAGGGTAAAGCTTGAGCCCTCGCCAATTGTACTTTCAACATCAATCGTAATACCAAGCTGCCCTGCAAGTTCATGGGCAATAGCGAGCCCTAAGCCTGAGCCTCCAGTTTTACGGTTACGGTCCTCCGCCACACGATAAAAACGCTCAAATAAATGGGGAATATGTTCAGCTGGAATCCCAACCCCAAAATCTTGAATAGTAATGAGAACATACTCAGAAATGTCTGTAGCCTGTATGTGGACTTCTCTCTCACTATATTTCCGAGCATTATCAAGTAAAATAAAGAGCAACTGTTTCAACATTTTTTCATCGCTATAAATATGGTTTGGCATTTCAGCATCGACGATGAAGCCGCGATGATAAGCCTGTTGCATTTGCGTGGCCACCTTATTTAAGAATGGAGCAAGCTCTAACTGAACAAAATGTATGTCAAGATGCTCCTTGTTTTTGGCTAACTCCAGCAATTGCAACACCATTTCATGCATGCGCGATGATTCATTCACAATGGCTTGTAGCGATTCCTGCGCTACCTCCTTATTGTCAAAGCCTCTGCGCAATAGTAATTTTGCATAGCTTTCAATCACAGTAATAGGCGTTTTTAATTCATGGGAAGCATTTGACACAAATTGCTGTTGCTTTTGATAATGCTGTTCAAGCTTCTCCATCATTATGTTAAAAGTACGATTTATATTTGTTAACTCATCCCGGCCTTTGTCGGGAATATCAATTTTTTCGTACTTTCCAGTAGTTGCACTTTTTAACATCGTTTTATTTAAGCGTTCAAGTGGCAATAGAATAAGGCGACCAAGTGCTAAACTCGCTAAAAATATAGGAATTGTTGCAACAATTGAAACAACCACCAATATCGCTTTCAGCAGACCTAATGTGCTTGCCACTTCCTCCATTGACTGCTTTAATTTTATTTGCACAACTGTTCCGTCTATCCAAATTGCTGGCATAGTGAAGCTAATGTATGGGACATCAGGCATCTCCAGTGTAGCCTGAACCTTCATGATTACGTGCTGCTCATCATAAATATACACTGCCCCATCTGTTGGCATATAAGCTCTTAAAACTTGCTGTAAGTTAGTTTGTTCATTTAACTGACTCAATGTAGAACTTAGCTCATTTGCTCGTGCTTGGAGCTGTTTATATTCGGTATTATAAGCAAACTTTTCATACAAAAAATAAATTCCACTATTCGTTGCTACTAACATAACAAGCATTAATAAAGTCGTTAGCAAATGAATTTTTGTTTTAAGTCTCATGTTTGTGCTCCTTCAGCACATAGCCAACACCACGCACCGTTTGGATAATGGGTGTATCATTAGCAGCTTCAAGCTTTTGTCGAACATAACGAATATAAACATCCACAACGTTCGTATCCCCATAATAGTCATACCCCCATACAGCCTCTAAAATTTGCTCACGCGATAATACCTGTTTTGGGTGTTTCAATAAATATAAAAGAAGATCGTATTCACGAGGTGTCAATTGAACCCCTTCCCCATAATAAACAACCTCTCGTGTTTGCTCATTAATGGATAATTGCTCAAATGTCGGTTGAACTTGTTGGTGGTTACTTCTTTGAGAAAATCTTAAAGCATTTCGAATGCGAGCAAGTAATTCTTCAATATCAAACGGCTTTGTTACATAATCATTCGCACCAAGATCCAGACCCTTTACCTTATCTTCAACCTCACTCTTTGCAGTCAGCATAATTACTGGCGTCTGTGATTCTGTTGCACGAATACGCTTTAGTACATCAATCCCGCTCATCTCAGGGAGCATAACATCCAATAAGATTAAATCCCATTGCTGCTCACGGTATTTAAGCAAACCATCTGTGCCTGTATGTACTGTGTCAGCCTTATAACCCTCAAATTGAAGCTCTAACTGTAGGACCCTTGCAATATTCTCTTCATCCTCTATTATTAAAATTCGCTTGGTCATGCCGAATCAATCCTCATCATTTTCTTCTCATCGTAAACGATACAAGGGGTGAAAGTCTAATTAGAAAATGATGAGAATAAAACATATGCTTCTACCTCCAAAACGAACCTACTCATTAAGGGAACAGCAGGCATTATCTCAACAAAATTTTCTTAACTTAAAATTTCTGATAGTCTTGGTTTCGTGCATATTTTAACTACATAAAGTGAAACTGTAATCAGTGGGGTTTTCTTTATCCCCACTGGATAGAGGAACACAAGCTAAAACCTTCACATCCTGTGAAAACGCTTGTGTAATCAACATCCTGTTGCCCCTAACCAATCGAACTTTTACCCGCAGTTAATGCAGGATAAATATTGCGTTACAAAAAATAGGCAAAAATCTTCACATTTTTTTGCTCAAGTTATAAAATAGTAATATAATATTTTCCTATAGGAAACTTTATTTCTTCTACGATACTTTTTGAAATGAGGGAACAACATGGTTTACAAACGAATAACAAAACCGTCTGCTGAGGCGGTTTTAGACGGAGATATAACAGGCTGGCGACGAATTTTACCGTTTCTTGGTCCAGCCTTTATCGCAGCAGTTGCCTATATTGATCCAGGCAACTTTGCGACAAACATAACAGCTGGATCACAATATGGGTATTTACTTCTTTGGGTAATTGTCTTTTCCAATTTGATGGCGGTGTTAATTCAATCTTTGTCAGCAAAGCTTGGTATTGCGACTGGTAAAAATTTGCCGGAGGTAGCACGAGAGCATTTTTCAAAAAAAACATCTATATTTTTATGGATACAGGCCGAATTGGTGATTATCGCAACAGATCTTGCAGAATTTATTGGGGCAGCACTAGGGCTGTACTTGTTATTTAATATTCCAATGTTACCTGCAGCACTTATTACAGCAGTCGGTTCATTTGCCATTTTAGAATTACAACGCAGAGGCTTTAGAGCATTTGAAGCAGGTATTTCGGGCATGGTGCTAATTGTCGTACTAGCCTTTGCATTCCAAACGTTTTTAGCACAGCCAAATTGGGGCGAAGTGACAATTGGGATGTTCACGCCGCAATTTGAAGGAGTAGATTCCCTGTTACTCGCAACAGGAATATTAGGAGCAACGGTTATGCCGCATGCTATTTATTTACATTCTTCATTAACACAAAGTCGTATTGTTGGACGTAATGACAATGAAAAAAGACGTATTTTCCGTTTTGAGTTTATTGATATTGTGATTGCGATGATTATTGCTGGTGCCATCAATATGAGTATGCTAATTATTGCAGCAGCAGTATTCCATACACAAGGTATAGTGGTGGAGGATCTAGATGTCGCTTATAACGGTTTAAAAGAAGCGCTCGGTCCAATGGCAGCAGTATCCTTTGGTCTTGGACTTCTCATCGCAGGTCTTGCAAGCTCTTCCGTTGGTACACTAGCAGGTGACGTTGTGATGCAAGGCTTCATCCGAAGAAAAATACCGCTTTATTTGCGCAGAGCTATTACAATGTTACCTCCACTAGTTATCATTGCATCTGGAGTTAACGCTACCTATGCCCTTGTTCTAAGTCAAGTTGTTCTATCCTTTGGTATTGCATTTGCCCTTATACCACTTGTTATGTTTACAAGTAAACGGGACATTATGGGAAGCCTAGTCAACCATCGTATTACAACATTTTTAGGCTGGTGTATAGTCGTACTTGTTGTAGCTTTAAATATATATTTAATATGGGAAACGATATTTGGTTAGAAAAAATGCCAGGCACTCATTTTGAATGCCTGGCATCTTTTTTTTCTAAAAAACCCCTTTAAATATCTACCTTTTCAATATTTCGAATCGCTAAATAGGCAACGCTGATTCCAATCATTGCTAATGTTATTGGAACGAAGATAATATCATTCAATGAAAAGTTTCCTGTATTCGAGGAAACGACCGATACAATGAGTATTGATGATAAAATTGTTGTTGGAATGGAGTATTTTCTCATACCAAAATACAATGGAATCAATGCCATGCCTGATGCTGCCACTGCATTCATTAATACAAATGGAATATGTTGCATGATTATAGTAGTCGTTAATGTATCCGGGATTAATTTAAAACTTTCTGTAATAACACAAAAAATCGTCGTTACTAAAGCATTTGATAAGATAATTGCACTAAAGGTAAAAAGAATAACAATGGCTAGTTTTGAAGCAATTAATTTTTTTCTATTTATTGGATACATAAATGCCAAAGTGATCGTTTTATATTTGTATTCTCCAATAATAAGTTTAGCGATTAAAACAGATGCAAAAATGATAAATACTGCTCTTACCATTGAATCTATAAAGGTTAGTGCCGTCTGATAATTTTCAAGACCTGGATCTTCTTCTATTTTAGTGATAAATAAAAGCATAAACATGACACCTAATATCACAAAATTTGCGAAGATAGCTCGTTTTACATAGGAACCTAAATGATATTTTTTCATTTCCAGACGCATTAAATTAAGCATTAACGACACCTCCATTGATTAACTTCAAGAAATAATCCTCTAATGAGCTTGTTTTTTTGCTAATGCCCTCAATTTCAATATCATGCTCAATCAATGTTTTAGTTAGCACCTTTTGGGAAGCTGTTGATTCATAAATTCGAATAGAGTTGTCGTCCATTAGCTTGAAATTAGTAATATGTAATTCCTTTTCTATAATAAAGGCTGCTTTTTTTCCATCGTTAACAATCACTTCAATATAATCTGCCTGACTATGATTGACAGCGTCCATTGAGACTTCATTGATTAATCTTCCATTCTTAATAACGCCAATGGTATCAGCCATTTGTTCAATTTCACCCAAAATGTGACTAGAAATAATAATTGTAATTCCATACTCTTTGCAAAGCATCTTGAATAGCTCTCGAAGTTCTTTAATTCCAACAGGATCTAGTCCATTAATCGGCTCATCCAAAATAAGTAATTCCGGCTTAGTAATAATCGCACGCGCGATACCCAACCGCTGTTTCATCCCAAGAGAAAAGTCTTTTACACGTTTCTTCTCCGTGTTTGTCAGTTTCACTAGATCTAGGACATGAGCAATTTCTTTCTTGTCATAATAGCCCATATATTCGCAATGTAATTCTAAGGTTTCCTTTGCTGTTAAATTTTCATAGAAAATCGGATATTCAATAATCGTACCTAGCCTTTTCAGCACTTCATAGGATTGATCAGTTAGTTTTTCACCAAAGATTTCAATGTCTCCACTCGTTGGCTTCGTAAGATTTGTCAGCATTTTCATGACTGTGGTTTTTCCGGCCCCGTTAGGACCTAAAAAGCCATAAATTTCTCCCTTTTTCACATGCATATTGACGGAAGAAACCGCTTCTTTTCCCTCATACACCTTTGTAAGCTGATTTGTTTTCACAATATATGTCATGTAGATCTCTCCCTTAAATTTAGCTAACCTTATTATAAAAAATAAAACTCTCTAATTTATTACTTGATTCTTACAAATTTCTTAAGCACAAAAGAAAAGCTTGTAAAGCAATTAAAATGCAATACAAGCATGACTGTTCAGTACATTATTCGTTTTAAAGAAACCGTAAAAATGGTTTTCTCATATGGAATACTTGAGAGCTGTATAGAGCCATCCATTAATTCTACAAGACGTTTTGTAATGGTTAAGCCAAGACCACTACCTTGGAAGGATTTATTTCTGGAATCCTCAAGCGTATACATTCTCTCAAAAACATTATCAATATGATATTCGTCAATTCCTTTACCACGATCCCATACATCAATAAAGATGTTAGTATCATCATTTCTTACTGAAAGTCCGATTACGTTTCCAGCTGCCCCATAGGCTATAGCATTAGACAGTAAATTGTTCAGAACCCTATCTAATGCCTCCTCATTTCCGAGTGCATTCAAGGATATCTCTGGTATGGCAATATCAATTTCTAGCCCCATAGAGGTGACCATATCGTAAAATGATAAAATGTTTTTACGGCAAATTTCACTGACATTGATTTTAGTCATTGGATAATCTGTATCTCCCGCTTCCAATTTTGCCAAGTCAAAAAATGTATGGATTATTTTTAATACTTCCAATGTTTTCGAATGAACACCAGTAAGCAATCGTTGCCGCTCCTCTTCACAAATTGAGTTCTTAAGCTGCAGCATTTCAGTATAACCTAGTACAACTGTTAAAGGTGTTTTAAGATCATGCGAAATATTCGCCAACATCTTTTTCATAGAGCTTTCCATTTTTCGATGTGTTGCTAGTACTTTTTGATTGTGATCCAGCAAGGCATTCATCGCAATAAGTAGTTGCTGTATTTCTTGATTAGCTGTCGATACTAAAATCTTCTCGCTCGATTGTTCATCTACGATTGCTTGCAGTTTTTGATGCATGTATTGAATAGTAGCGTCTTGTTGTTTTTTTGCTCTCACCTGAAAAATTATAATACCTAGGAGCAATACAATTATAAATAGTAGAAATATAATCATCTGTTTATCCTTCAAATTTATAACCAATTCCCCAAAGCGTTTTAATATATTGAGGGTTGGATGGATCGTCTTCAATTTTTTCGCGTAATCTTCTTATATGTACATTAATAATATTTTCATCCCCATAGTAAGCATCATTCCAAATTAGTTGATAAATTTGCTGCTTTGTAAAAACGCGATTACGATTTGTCACGAATAATTTTAAGATGGCAAATTCCTTTGACGTGAGCTTTACTTGTTGTCCATTCTTCTCAGCTGAAAAATTAACAAGGTCGATTGATAAGTTGTCTATCTCTACTATATCTTTCTTCTCCTCTACTTGACTGGAGTATTTTGTAGCTCTTCGAATTGCGGCTTTGACACGTGCTGAAAATTCCAGCATAGAGAATGGCTTGGCGATATAATCATCTGCCCCTAATCCTAATCCCAACGCTTTATCAACATCACTATCCTTGGCTGACATAATGATAATTGGAAGTGATGCTTGCTCTCTTATAATCTTTAAAACTTCTAATCCATTAAGTTTCGGTATCATAATATCCAAGATCACTAAATCATAGGGATTGTTTAAACAATTTTGTAATGCCTCTTCCCCATTTACTACAGAGGTAACAAGGAACCCCTCCATTGTTAAATAGCTTTCTACCATTTCACGAATGGCTTCGTCATCTTCTACTAGTAAAATATGCTTCTGCACTTTCATGCACCTCTTCCTAACATAAAGCGTCTATCCTCTATCGCTGATCCCCAAGGAGTCACCAAGCCTCCACTCCAATCAACTTATATACATGGCATACGTTTTAACAAATGTCATTCCTAAAATTTGGTGATGATTCATTTCTATAACAGTCTACCATATTAAGGTTAGACACCAAAACCGAGGTCAATCGAGGAAAAAAAAACTGCCTTGCAAGTCATTTTCTATGACTCACAGGGCAGTTTTATTTTATTGTTCTACTCTTAAATCACATTCCTCTAGTGGAAGCACTTTTGTTTTATGCTTGATTTTATAGCCAAGCCATAACAGTAAGAACAGTGGAATACCAATATATGAAACAAATACTCCGTACCAATCAACTTTGTCACCCATAAAGGCTGTGTAATTTTGACCGATCACAACAATCATACAAACTGTAAAGGCAAATAGTGGACCGAATGGGAATAGCTTTGCTCTATATGGCAACAATTTCGGATCCAAGCCTTGTGCCTCGAACGCTCGACGGAAACGATAATGGCTATATGCAATTCCTAGCCAGGCAATGAAGCCAGACATCCCAGAGGCATTTAGAAGCCACATATAGACTACACCGTCACCAAAGAATGAAGCTAAAAATGCTAGAGAGCCTACAGATAATGTCGCCAATAATGCGTAAATTGGAATACCTCGACGGCTTAGTTTAGTGAAAATTTTTGGTGCATGACCATCTACTGCTAATTGCCACAGCATACGAGAAGAAGCATAGAGCCCTGAATTCCCTGCTGACAGCATAGCCGTTAAAATCACGGCATTCATCATTGACGCTGCAAAGGCAATTCCTAAACGGTCAAATACTAGTGTAAATGGTGATACAGCGATATCCTCAGACAACAAACGTTCATCTGTAAATGGAATCAGCATCCCAATTGCAGCAATCGCTAAAATATAGAATAAAAGAATTCGCCAGAAAACAGACTTAACAGCTTTCGGAATATTTTTACCAGGGTCATCCGTTTCCCCTGCCGTTATTCCTAGTAGCTCTGTCCCCTGGAACGAGAATCCCGCAGCTAAGAAAATACCAAATGTAGCAAGGAAACCACCGTGGAACGGTCCATCACTAATAAAGAAATTCGTAAAGCCTACAGGAGCTTGTCCACCTAAAATACCAAAAATCATTAAGAAACTGACGATAATAAAGATGATTACAGTGACAACCTTGATCATTGCAAACCAATATTCACTTTCACCATAGCTTTTTACCGATAGTAGATTGAACGTTAAAACGATAGCGATAAATAAAGCAGTCCAAAGTGCTGATGAGCTATCCGGGAACCAATATTTCATTATTAACGATACAGCAGAAATTTCTGCCGCAATTGTAATTGCCCAGTTGTACCAGTAGTTCCAGCCAAGTGCAAAACCTAAAGCCGGATCTACAAATTTTGTAGCATACGTACTAAATGAGCCCGATGATGGCATATAAGCCGCCATTTCGCCTAAGCTCGTCATTAAAAAGTACACCATAATACCAATTAATGCATAGGCGAGAAGTGCTCCGCCAGGGCCTGCTTGCGCAATGGCACCACCACTAGCTAAAAACAACCCTGTACCGATTGTACCGCCTAATGAAATCATAGTAATATGACGGCTTTTTAATTCTTTTTTCAGCTTCGGCGCTTTATTGCCGAGCTGATTCACTTTTATTTCACTCACGATCTAGCTTCCTTCCTTCTTTAAAGAGGCAAAAAAAATGCCATCACATGAACGCAGTGATGGCTAAGTTAATCCTCAGTTCTTTCAAAAACGATAGCTCAACACGTTGTTCCAAACGTGACAGTTCTGTTCCTTTCGGAGACAGCCCCAGCATGAGATTTTCAAGTCCCCTCACACTTCGGCGATATTTCCTTTCCACTAACATCTCTAATGCTTGTCATTTCCATTAGTATACTCTTAAATACCGCGACCTCTACCTCAATACAAACTTGAGGCATATAATTATTAAATTTATGATGTGTATTAGTTTAACATACGACCTTTGACATTTCAATAACTCGATTAATGTTCCGTTTTTTTTGAATTTTCCATCACTTTAAATAATTTAATACAATGGCATAGTAGTTCGATTATAATTGTTCTAACAGGAGGGATTTATTTGACTACTGATGAACATTCGACTACTTATCCTAGCAGGAAAATCAGCTGGAGAGGAACAACCTTATTACTAGTTATCGGCGTAATTTGTATTGCCTCGACATTACGAATGCCACTAACAGTTGTTGGGCCTATTATTTCCTTTATCCGTGAAGATCTCAGCATATCCAATGTACTCGCGGGCTTTCTAACAACAATCCCATTGCTAGCATTCGCAATCATATCACCATTTGCCCCTAATGTCGCACGTAAATTGGGGCTAGAATTAACATTATTTTTATCCACTATTCTTTTAGCATTAGGAATTATACTACGCTCCCTTGGCACAACTACTTTACTCGTGTTTGGTACTGTGCTAATTGGTATCGCTATTGCATTCGGTAACGTACTTATTCCAGGATTGCTTAAATTGAAGTTTCCCTATCACATAGGTTTACTTATGGCATTTTTCACAATGTCGATGAATTTGACAGCTGGGCTTGGTGCTGGCATTAGCTATCCTATCGCCAATTCATCACTTGGCTGGCAAGGTGCACTGGCCATCTCGCTTGTACTTGTGGTATTAACCATTTTAATTTGGATTCCACAGTTGAAATTTAATAAGCCTGAGTCTACTTTTAAGATTACAAAAGAACGTACACCTTTATGGAAATCACCTGTTACTTGGGCTGTAACAGGTGCTATGGGGTTACAGTCATTATTATTCTATACAACTGCTGCCTGGATTCCTGAAATATACATAGCACAAGGCTTAGCCGCAGATCGTGCCGGCTGGATGTTCTCCATCATGCAATTTTCACAAGTCCCGATGGCTTTAGCTATACCTATTATCGCTAGTAAAATGACGTCTCAACGCCCCCTTGTATTCATGTTTACGTCATTTTACATAGTTGGCTTTATTGGATTAGTAATGGAATGGACAAGCCTCGCAATACTGTGGATGGTGCTACTAGGCTTAGCAGGGGGTGCTTCATTCGCATTAGCAATGATGTTCTTTACACTACGTACCCGTACCGCTTTTGAAGCAGCTGATTTATCAGGCTTTGCACAATCCTTAGGATATTTATTCGCCGCAATCGGTCCAATCCTATTCGGATACTTGCATGATTTATTCGGTGGCTGGAACATCGTAGGCTGGCTCTTTGTTGTCGTAGTATTGATACTTTCCTTATGTTCTTTTAGGGCTTCTAAAAATGAATATGTGAGTTAAAAAAGGCGGCTCATGTGCCGCCTTTTTTCGATTAATAATGTGGTTTCTGATAAAAATAGTTCGGTGTATTGTACACATTAACATATGGCTTATGGAAAATATGAGTTGTTGCTGGAGATAACGGTGGGATCAACCACGTCCAATTCCCTGTAACTTCACGCCCTGCTGTAGTTTCCGCCTCTTCGAACAATTTAAACTGTTGAGATGCAGTATGATGATCTACAATGCTCACACCATCTTCTTTAAATGAATGTAATACCGCAATATTGAGCTCAACTAATGCACGATCACGCCATAGAGAAGCCTGTTTTGTTGTATCGAGGTTAAAAATTTCTGCTATAGCGGGCAGCATATTATAACGCTCATGATCAGCTAAATTACGTGCCCCGATTTCAGTGCCCATATACCATCCATTGAATGGAGCCGCCTGAAAATCGATACCTGCCATTTGGAAGCGCATGCTCGAAATCATTGGCACTGCATACCATTTTAATCCTAGATCCTCGACTTGAGGAGCTTCAGGATGACGAATCGGAACCTCAAGTACATATTCATCAGGGATTGTAAACATTTGCGGCTCTCTTCCATCCACCTGCACAACAAGTGGAAGCACATCAAATGCTGTTTTCTCACCTTTCCAGCCAAGTGATTCACAAATTTTTGTAAACTCAACGGAATGTCGATCACCAATGATTCCAGATTCCGTTTCATAGCCCGCATAACGGATTAGCTGGTGATTCCATATACGCACTCGCCCTGGTGCAAAAACGGTTATTGTTGGACGAATTTTCCCGTCATTTGTTGCATATTGTATATGCTCAAGCAAAGCAGTGAACACGGCCTCTTCCTTTAAAATATCACGGGCATCTATAACATGCAGTGATTGCCAAAACAAACGGCCAATACACTTATTACTATTACGCCATGCCACTCGTGCGCCAAAGGTTAATTCCTCCGTTGTCGGTATATATTCTCCTGCTGTTTTAATCTGCTGTAATTTATTTTCTAGCCATGTTTTAGACTCATTTTGTTCTACTTGATAAAGTTCTAAAAACCGCTGTATCTCATGTAAATTCATGTCGAACTCCTCCATCTACCCTCATATTAGAGGAATAGAACTATAATCACCACGAAAATATCTTCTGGAAAACATACATATTTCATATATGAAATACTTTGTTCAAATTTATAGACGGTCTTCATGTGATTTCATCAGATACCAAAAGTGTAGCTTATGCAAGTGAACTTTTTTTATTTTTTAGTGGATGAATGTCGCGAATCCTGTTAACAAATATTCATACTATAGATTTTAGAGAGGAGGGGAATTATTATGTCTCAAGACTATGGTAATGGTTATGGATCTGGGTCTGGGTCTGGTTCATCATTTGCTCTAATCGTTGTTCTATTCATTCTTCTGATTATTGTCGGAGCTAGCTTTATGTCAAAATGTTATTAATACCCGATAACACCTCTAATGCTCATAACGATTAGGATAATACAAACTTATCCTTTACACCTTCAAATTCATAAGGGTCACAACCTCCGCGTGACCCCTTTAATTTTTCTTCTTTCTAAGAATTCATCCCTCTATAAACCCACAAAGTATATTCGGCACATCCACTAACTTTGCGAGCATAATAAAAAGCACCACTTATGAAATGCCTAAAAATCCACCTTTTAGTTTTCTAACCTACCCTATTATTTGAAATACTTTGTTCAAATTTGCTAATCATTTCTCCAAATATAGTATCTCAATCTAACTATACATATGATAAAAGATTTTTTCTTAATAACTAAAATTTTATGTTTAATTAAATATAAATTTGCACATCCTCTTAATAGTTTCAAAACTTATTGAGGAGGAGATTTGAGGTGAATGATTTCGAGAATACTAACATCTCCCATGATTTTATTCAAAAAGGACTACTAAACACAAAACTATCTAAAAATATTACTACTATAAAAGAAGCTTTCGGAAACAGTAGTGACCTTATTATACGGGAAACATTAATAGGGAAATTAAAGGAACATTCAATCGCCATTATTCACACGGATGGTTTAGCTGATAAAACCGTAATTTCTGACTTTATCGTAGAGCCTCTCTTATCTGATTTAATGGAGACTTCCGAAACAACAATCAATGAATTAAATCAACATTTAAAGAATTACTGTTTAACAGTTGGACATGTTAACGATATTGTTGATTTTACTGCTTTGTTTAGTGCCATTTTAAATGGAGACACCGTTATATTACTAGATGGTCTGGCAAAAGGGATTGCTACAAGTACAAAAAGTTCGAAGGATAGAGCAGTAACAGAACCTTCAACAGAATCTGTCATTAGAGGCCCTCGGGAATCATTTACAGAGACTTTGAGAACTAATACCGCTTTAATTCGACGTAAAATTAAAAGCCCAAACCTTTGGATAAAATCTAGGATTATTGGTGAAGTTACTCAAACAGATGTTGCCGTTATGTATATAAATGGAATTGCAAACGAAAAAATTGTACAAGAAGTTTTTGAACGATTGGATCGAATTGATATTGATGGCATTTTAGAAAGTGGCTATATTGAAGCGCTAATTCAAGACCCAAAATTCTCGCTATTTCCTACTGTTTATAATTCGGAACGTCCAGATGTCATTGCAGGAGAATTATTAGAAGGTAAAATTGCTATTTTAGTAGATGGTACTCCCTTTGTTTTAATTGTACCTGCATTATTTACATCCTTCATGCAATCTGCAGAGGATTATTATCAACATTCATTTATCAGCTCATTTATTCGTATCATTAGGTTTTTAGGGATTAGTCTTGCCTTAGTTGCTCCTTCTCTCTACATTTCCCTTACGACTTTTCACCACGAAATGATACCCACATCTTTGCTCATCAATATTTATTCACAGCGAGAAGGTGTGCCATTTCCTGCGTTTGTAGAGGCTCTAATTATGGAGATTGCATTTGAAGTACTTAGGGAGGCAGGGCTTCGTATGCCAAGAATGATAGGGCCTGCAATATCGATTGTAGGAACATTGATTATTGGACAAGCCGCTGTACAAGCAGGTATCGTTTCAGCGTCAATGGTTATAATTGTAGCATTAACAGCGATATGTAGCTTCCTTTTTCCTGCATATGGATTATCTAATTCCATACGGATTTTACGCTTTCCTTTAATGGGATTAGCAGCAATGTTCGGGTTATTTGGAGTGTTTATAGGAATGATGTTTCTTATTATGCATTTATGTAGTTTACGTTCCTTTGGTGTACCTTATATGAGCCCTTTTGCACCAATAATTCCAAAGGATCAAAAAGATGCACTAATAGTTTTTCCACGCCGATCTTTGTTAACTCGTCCGCGATTAATTAGCCAAACTAATAATGTTAGAGGACATAAGCAATTAGAAAATAAGAAACGACCTGCTCATTAACTATTAAAAAACTACTGTCAAGGTCAATGTGAAAACTCAAGGTTTAGAGACTATGCAGAACGCACAATTAAAGGAGTAATCTATATGGCTATGGTGTTAGTAATATTAATTATTACAGCTTGTATTATTTTTTTTGAGTTGCCAAATTTAAAAAAAGGAGATACTAAAACCATTTGGACATTTTCCCTTTTGCTAACGATCGGTGTAGTCTTAAATATTGCTATAAGTTTAAAAGCAATACAATTTAGTCCGCTGGATATAATTATGTATATTTTCCATCCAGTTAGTGATTTTTTAAAAACAACGTTATTAAAAAAATAATCTTAAGAAAGGGGGAATATTATGGAAAAGCAATTGATAAGTTCACGTCAATTCACAATCATTGTAATTCTCTTTACCGTAGGGACAAGCATTTTAATTATTCCTGCAAGTATCGCAACTGAAGTAAAACAAGATGCTTGGATTGTAGCCATTATAGGTACCTTATTAAGTATACCTATCCTAACACTGTTTATGGCTTTAGTAAAAAAGATGCCCACTCTATCCTTTGTAGAGATTACAGAAAAAATATTGGGGAGTTTTTTAGGGAAAATTGTTACCATTGGATTTGTCATTTTAACGTTGTTATCATCTGGCGAGCTACTATATTTTATTGGAAATTTTCTTCAGACAGAGGTAATGCCAGAGACGCCACCAGTTGTATTTTCAATATTATTTAACCTTATTATACTTTTTGCAGCTTATTCAGGATTAGAAGTTTTTGCGCGTACATTAGAAATACTATTCCCTGCTTTTCTGTTCATATTTATTATTTTTGTGTTATTTATAACCCCTGAAATAGAGATTAAAAATGTACAACCAATTTTAGAAGTTTCAGCACAACCTCTTATATATAGCATTTTACACTTTATGGGTCTATTTTCTTTTCCATTAGTCGTTATATTAATGGTTTTTCCATCAGCTATCAATAACTATACATCTGGTAAGAAAGGGTTTTATATTGGCACATTAATAGGAGGATTAATTTTAACAATTATTATAGCATTATCAATTTTAGTATTGGGGGTAACAAATACATCTCTTAGAACCTTCCCTAGTTACACGCTAGCGCAAAGAATTTCGATTGGTAATTTCCTGCAACGTATTGAAGTTATTATGGCTTTTATTTGGATGGTTACAATATTCGTCAGAGCCTTCATGTATTTTTACGCAACGGTAAAGGGGTTAGGAGAAATACTTAAAATTAATGATCACAGACGATTAATTCTCCCACTTGGGATGATTACAGTTGCACTTTCTCAAATAGTACATCCAAATAACATGCATTCTAGCAAATATAATCAAGAAACTTGGCCCTTATATATTGGAATATTTGCCCTTTTTCTTCCTTTGTTATTACTTATTGTCGCGAAAATGAGAAACATTAAGAACCCTGAAAATGGAAAATCAAAAAATGAAGATGCCGGAACAACCTAGACCGTACACTCAATATTAATCCAACTAATACATTGAGTGTGCAGTTTTGCATTTTAATCCCAGCTCAGCCTCTTTTACATACAAAAACTATGACAATCATAAAAAAAAAAAAAAAAGCATGTTGCACAAATGTGCAACATGCTTGATGACCCCTACGGGATTCGAACCCGTGTTACCGCCGTGAAAGGGCGGTGTCTTAACCACTTGACCAAGGGGCCGTGGCTCCGAAGGCAGGACTCGAACCTGCGACAACCTGATTAACAGTCAGGTGCTACTACCAACTGAGCTACTTCGGAATAATGGTGGGCCTAAATGGACTCGAACCATCGACCTCACGCTTATCAGGCGTGCGCTCTAACCAGCTGAGCTATAGGCCCATTATTTGGAGCGGGTGATGAGAATCGAACTCACGACATCAGCTTGGAAGGCTGAGGTTTTACCATTAAACTACACCCGCAAATATGGTGGGTCAGGACGGAATCGAACCGCCGACACTTAGAGCTTCAATCTAATGCTCTACCAACTGAGCTACTGACCCGGAAATGGAGGAGGTAGAGGGATTCGAACCCCCGCGCGGTGTTACCCGCCTGTCGGTTTTCAAGACCGATCCCTTCAGCCAGACTTGGGTATACCTCCAAAATATTTAGAAATGGTGGAGCCTAGCGGGATCGAACCGCTGACCTCCTGCGTGCAAGGCAGGCGCTCTCCCAGCTGAGCTAAGGCCCCAAAAATTAAGTAAAACTGGTCGGAATGACAGGATTCGAACCTACGACCCCTTGGTCCCAAACCAAGTGCTCTACCAAGCTGAGCTACATTCCGTTACTTTTTTTGGCGCGCCCGACAGGAGTCGAACCCATAACCTTCTGATCCGTAGTCAGACGCTCTATCCAATTGAGCTACGGGCGCATAATTTTGTATAAAAACTTGATGAGCCATGAAGGACTCGAACCTTCGACCCTCTGATTAAAAGTCAGATGCTCTACCAACTGAGCTAATGGCTCAAACTAAGAAATAAATGGCTGGGGTACTAGGATTCGAACCTAGGCATGACGGAATCAAAATCCGTTGCCTTACCGCTTGGCTATACCCCAATTATTTAAATGGGGCGACTGATGGGAATCGAACCCACGAATGCCGGAACCACAATCCGGTGCGTTAACCACTTCGCCACAATCGCCACTATATGTAATCACAGCAGTTCTTGATAACGAGTACCTCGAAACCTGGCAGGGGCAGTAGGAATCGAACCCACACCAAAGGTTTTGGAGACCTCTATTCTACCGTTGAACTATGCCCCTATTATATTAAAACTGGTGGAGGGGGACGGATTCGAACCGCCGAACCCTAAGGAGCGGATTTACAGTCCGCCGCGTTTAGCCACTTCGCTACCCCTCCAAGGGATGGTGCCGGCGATAGGAGTCGAACCCACGACCTACTGATTACAAGTCAGTTGCTCTACCAACTGAGCTACACCGGCAAAAAAAAAATGGCGGTCCCGACCGGGATCGAACCGGCGATCTCCTGCGTGACAGGCAGGCATGTTAACCGCTACACCACGGGACCATAATGGTGGAGGATGACGGGCTCGAACCGCCGACCCCCTGCTTGTAAGGCAGGTGCTCTCCCAGCTGAGCTAATCCTCCACGAAAAAACAAGCGAAGCGACGTCCTACTCTCACAGGGGGAAGCCCCCAACTACCATCGGCGCTAAAGAGCTTAACTTCCGTGTTCGGTATGGGAACGGGTGTGACCTCT
>NZ_JBSSFD010000018.1:0-79625 GCF_054062295.1 Lysinibacillus sp. TE18511 | reverse complement strand
TTTCCGTCGCTCTGATTTTCATCCGTCACTTCAGCCCTTCAATCCGTCGCTCTGGGCTACCTATCCGTCGCTTTAACTCTTCTTTCCGTCGCTCTCGGCTTTCTATCCTTCACTTCGGCTCTTCTTTCCGTCGCTCTGGTTTCTATCCGTCGCTTTAACTCTTCTTTCCGTCGCTCTTGGCTTTCTATCCTTCACTTCGACTCTTCTTTCCGTCGCTCTGATTTTCATCCGTCACTTCAGCCCTTCAATCCGTCGCTCTGGGCTACCTATCCGTCGCTTTAACTCTTCTTTCCGTCACTCTTGGCTTTCTATCCTTCACTTCGACTCTTCTTTCCGTCGCTCTGATTTTCATCCGTCACTTCAGCCCTTCAATCCGTCGCTTTAACTCTTCTTTCCGTCGCTCTCGGCTTTCTATCCTTCACTTCGGCTCTTCTTTCCGTCGCTCTGATTTTCATCCGTCACTTCAGCCCTTCAATCCGTCGCTTTAACTCTTCTTTCCGTCGTTCTGGCTTTTCTATCCGTCACTTTAACTCTTCTATCCGTCGCCTTGGCCCTATCCGTCGCTCTAGCACTTTTATTCGTCGCCATGGCTTTTCTATCCGTCGTTCTAGCTTTTCTATCCGTCACTTTAACTCTTCTTTCCGTCGCTCTTGGCTTTCTTTCCGTCGCTTTTGTTCCAACAAAAAAACCATTGCCATCACTTCATAAGTAATGGCAATAGCTTTTCAATTTCTATTCAAGATCTAGACTGTTTCAGATTCCTTTGAATGTACACGTCTCATAAAATCATTCACATCAGCCGGTACTTTTCGATCTAATAACGACACGATAATAACCGATAAGAAGCCAGCTGGTACTGTCACAATGCCAGGAATTTTAAATTGCAAAAAGCTTGGCAACGTTCCAGGTAAAAATATCATCCACATAGAGACCCCAAGTCCAATAAGTAAGCCCGCTATTGCTCCTTTTTCTGTCATTCCTCTCCACCAAATACCTAAAATAAATATTGGTGTAAATGTACTCGCCGCAACAGTAAAGGCAAGAGCCACTAAATGTCCGATGGATGCATCCTTAACAAGTAAGCCCAATGCTCCATATAAAATACCTAATATCACAATTGCTACTTTCCCTGCAACCACTCGTTGTTTTTCTGTAATATCCTTTTTCATAACACTTGCATATAAATCATGAGCCAATGCCCCTGAGCTTGTGATAAATAATCCTGATAAATTTGAGAATATGGCCGCAAATGCCCCCGCGATGACAAGCCCAAGAAGCCATTTGCCTCCTAGTGCAAGTGCTGTTGTAGGAATAACCATATTGTTCCCGCCAAGTACTAAATCTCGCATTACTTCCTCACTTGCAGTACCCGAGATAAAAATAGAACGCCCTACAACACCTAAATATACAGCTAATAGGAAAAACGCACTTGCAATCCCAATCGCCATAAGCGCTGATTTACGAGCTGCCTTTGCACTTGGATTTGTATAAAATCTTAGTAATATATGTGGTAAACCAATCGTACCTAATGCTAAACCTATTGTCATACTAATAGTTTGCCAAAATGTTGGAAAATAAAAGCCTGTCCCTGTCCAAGCAGCACCATCAAAATTAATATCCTTTCCATCTAAAGCATATGGTGAAGTCCCTGTAATAGGACCGCTAAATGAATTAATGGCAGCTAAAATCTTATCATAATGTAAACCACTATACATCGCTGCGATCAACATAACAACAAACGCACCAAGGCGAATCCAAAGCTCTAAAGCTTGGTTGATTGTTGTTCCTTTCATACCGCCTATTCCTACATAGAAAATCATTACAATACATGTAAAGACGATACCAAATTCATAAGAGGTACCAAAAAACATACTTAAAATTTGTGCTGCTCCTAATAATTGTGGCGCCGCATAAAAACCAGAAATCGCTAAAACTACAGCTACTGCTACTAGTCGAGCTCGTTTGCTATGAAAACGATAAGCTAAAAAATCAGCAACGGTAAATGCACCAAAACGTCTTAATGGACCTGCCACAAAAATTGCTAACAATGTTAATCCAATGGAGAAGCAAAATGCATAATAAGCACCATCATATCCTAATTGGAAAGTCAAACCAGCTATCCCAAGGAAAGTCGCTGCACTTAAATAATCTCCTCCAATTGCCGAACCATTTGTAAACCATCCAAAACTTCTTCCCCCTACAAAGAAGTCAGATGCCGTTGCATTTCTTTTCGTTAAATACGTAATATATACAATTGTTCCCATTAAAGCAATGGTCATTAACATCTTCGGTTCTAATAGAGCTTTCATCATTTAACAAATCCCCCCTAAGCTAAAGCTACTTACTTAAGTATTTCGTATTTCTTTAGGCGTTTTTCGTACAATGCTGTATGCACATAGGCAATAATAAAAGCCATTGCCATCATTACGACTGTTGTCACAAACCAGGTAACCGTTATACCACCCCAAATTTTCTTAAAAGCAAGTTCTGGAGCAAACCAGTTCATCACTGGAATACTAAAAATTAAAATGAAATAAAATACCGTTAAGCCAAAACCTGTCGTAAACTCATCTTTCATAATTTGGTTAGTAGTTGCATCTAGTGGTGGAAGATCCTTCACATCTACTGTTCCAGCTTCCACGTATTCATAATCATGACTCCCTACTTCTGCCATACTTCAACTCCCCCTTTCTATCTAGGTAAATAATTATCTGAAATTTCAAATTACTATTTACTACAATTATTTTATTCTATTTAACCCATAATTTAGTTACAAAATATTGCTGTATTAGTACAAAAAAATGCTATTTTAGGTTAAAATATTTTTATTATTTTTCATTTACAACGAAAGGGAGTTGTTAGCATTTTAAATATTGTTTGGTATATTGAAAATTCAAATGAAAAACAACAAATGGGCTACTGGTTAAAAGAATTTCTACCTCATACTTTTATGAACTGCGAAGAATTTAAAACAGAAGATGTCGCTCTCATTTTCTATGAAATCAATCGCTTATTTGACTGGGTAAAGATAAATCGGTTAAAAAGAAATTATCCTAACAGTATAATTGTCCCTATTGTTGCAGAACACCTTACTTACTCAACTGGTATAGCAATTGAACTAAATTTGCCCGCACTTCTCATAAAACCATTACAGAAAGTAAAATTTCTGCGAATTGTTAAAAAGCTTTATACGTCCTATAAAGAAAAACAGGCAAGTACTATTACAATGCTTGAGCTATCACAGCAAATTTCACAAGACCATACTTCTCCTTTCCGAGAAGCCTTTTTAAAACGACTTATACGGGGAGAAGTTGAAAATGAGCAGGAAATTATCCAGTCTGCCTCTTTTTTATCAAAAAATTGCATCCCAAATATCGTGTTTTTAATTCAGGGCTATATAGATGTGAATGAAAATCGACCTATCCTTTATGATGCGAGCAGTGTTATAGCAAATGTGTTTCGTCAAAACTTTGCTAACAAAGCACCTCTATCCTTTTTAAATTTTGAACGTTATTTATTGTTGCTTATGCGCCTTCCAAATGAATACACATCATTTAAGCATTGGTCTGAGGGGGTAACTTGTTTACTTGAGGTTATTGAAGTGTTAAAAAAAGATTATGGCATCCATCTTTTTATGGGGATTGGCGGTGTTTTTCAGGACGCCATGCAAGTTAAGGAATCTTATAGTCAAGCGCGAAAGGCACGGAGAAAACCACCTGTCCATAATATTCATATACGATTTTATGAAGATTTAACAAAGCAAGAATCGCTTCAAAAGGCTATCCACTATATCGAAGAACACTATGATGAACAAATAACGATTAGTGATGTTGCCAAATATATTAACTTTAGTTCTACGCATTTTAGTAGATTGTTTAAAAAAGAGACTGGTCGTAACTTTGTGGACTATGTAGCTTTTACACGGATCATCAAGACGCTACCCTATTTACGAAAATACGATTACACCATTGAAAAAATTTCATCCATCTGCGGTTTTAACACACCTAATTATTTCAGCATCACGTTTAAGAAATATGTTGGCATATCTCCAACTGACTACCGCAATACGCAAGAAATATTA
This sequence comes from Lysinibacillus sp. TE18511, assembly GCF_054062295.1. NCBI lineage: Bacteria > Bacillati > Bacillota > Bacilli > Caryophanales > Bacillaceae > Lysinibacillus > Lysinibacillus sp. TE18511. The sequence continues at coordinate 75,544 of NZ_JBSSFD010000018.1, read as the reverse complement.
TTTAAATAGTTCATATCACATCGTTGCGTAACTAAACCTATAAAAAGAATCTGCTAGACCTCCATAAAAGTAAACAACGCAAGCCCCCCTTCATCAAGGAGACTTGCGTTTTTATTACATAGCATGCAAATTCTTGTTCTTAGTTTGCATTACTGTTTGTTTTTATCAATTATGCCTCAGCATAATTGCGTCCGGAATCGGCTGAAAGACCTTAAACGTAATATTTTTCTACAACTTCTGCACAACGTGTACACACTGTTGGATGCGCTTCATTTGAACCAACTGTTTCAGAAATTGACCAGCAACGCTCACATTTTTCGCCTGTTGCTTTCTCTACAACAATCGATGCATGTTCTAGAGCTAATGCATTTGCAGGTGCAGCTTCTATTGGTGCTACTTCAAATGCGGAGACGATTGAAAGTTGCGCAAAGTCAATGTTTGCATCTTTCAATAAAGCTGCCACATCTTCTTTTGCATAAACTGTCACTTTTGCTTCAAGTGATTTACCTATTGTTTTTGCATTACGAGCTTCCTCTAATGCTTTTAAAAGGTCATCACGAACATCAATGATTTTCACCCATTTTGCACGTAGACTTTCGAAGTTTTCATGTTCATTAACCTCTGGGAAGTCTGTTAATTGTACAGATACCTCTTCGACAACACCTTGAGCATGTAAATAAGACCACATCTCATCAGCTGTATGAGGGATAATTGGTGACATCACTTTTACTAACGTCATTAATGTGTCATAAATAACTGTTTGCATTGCACGGCGATCTTTGTTGTCATTGCCTTCAATGTATACAACGTCTTTTGCAATATCTAAATAGAATGAAGATAATTCTACCGCAACAAAGTTATTCACTGCATGGTAAACAGCTGCGAAATCATAGCGATCGTAAGCTGCACGTACAGTTTTTAACACATCTTGTAGACGCATATAAACGTATTGATCCATTTCACGAAGGTCTGCATATGCTACTCGATCTTTCGCTACATCGAAATCAGCTACATTGCCGTGTAAGAAACGGAATGTGTTACGGATTTTTCGATAAACCTCAGATACTTGCTTCAACATATCCATCGAGATACGAACATCGGCCGTATAATCAACAGAAGCAACCCATAAACGAAGAATATCTGCTCCGTATTGATCCATAACCTTTTTCGGGATAATGACATTTCCTAAAGATTTACTCATCTTACGACCTTCACCATCTAGAACGAAACCATGTGTTAATAGTCCCTTATATGGTGCATAGCCATTAATAGCCACTGACGTAATTAATGATGAGTTAAACCATCCACGGTGTTGGTCAGAGCCCTCTAAATATAAATCAGCTGGATATTTCATACCACGTTCTACTAATACACCTTGGTGTGAAGAACCTGAGTCGAACCAAACGTCCATAATATCATTTTCTTTTGTAAATTCGCCGTTCGGGCTACCTGGATGTGTGAAGCCTTCAGGTAATAATTCTTTAGCAGTTTTTTGGAACCAAATATTTGACCCGTGTTGACGGAATAATGCTGAGATATGGGCAATTGTTTCTGGTGTAATAATTGGCTCACCATTTTCAGCATAGAAAATCGGAATTGGAACACCCCATGCACGCTGACGTGAAATTACCCAGTCTCCACGGTCACGAATCATATTATAAAGGCGTGTTTCACCCCAAGCAGGTGTAAATGCTGTTGATTTCACAGCTTCTAGTAACTCATCACGGAATGCATCAATTGACGCAAACCACTGTGGTGTTGCACGATAAATAACTGGTTTTTTCGTACGCCAGTCATGCGGGTAAGAGTGTGTAAAGAAGTTAAGTTTTTCTAATGCGCCTACTTCTTTTAATTTTTCTGTGACCATTTTATTTGCATCATTGTAGAATACACCTTCAAAACCAGGTGCCTCATCTGTATAGCAGCCACTATTATCAACAGGACTAAGAATTGGTAGACCATATTGCTTACTAATATGATAGTCATCTTCCCCGTGTCCTGGTGCTGTATGAACACAGCCAGTACCCGCTTCAGCAGTTACGTGCTCTCCAACCATCACAAGCGATTCACGGTCATAGAATGGGTGCTGTGCAACAACTCGATCTAGTACCTCACCTTTTACTTCCTGAACAACTTCATATGCATCCCACTCAAGTTCGTTAGCAACTGTTTCTAATAACTCTTTAGCAATGATGAATTTTTTATCTGCAACTGCTACAACAACATAGATAAATTCAGGGTTTACAGAAATCCCTAAGTTCGCTGGAATTGTCCAAGGTGTTGTTGTCCAGATAATAAATTTAGCATCTGCTGGTACAACATCTTTAGCATCTTTAATTGCAAAGCTTACATAAATAGACGCCGATTTAATATCTTGGTATTCAATCTCTGCTTCTGCAAGTGCAGATTCAGATGATGGAGACCAGTAAACTGGTTTTAAACCTTTATAAATATAGCCTTTTTCAGCCATCTTACCGAATACTTCAATTTGACGTGCCTCAAATTCAGGCTTTAATGTGATATATGGATTTTCCCAATCACCACGAACACCTAAACGGCGGAATTGTATACGTTGGTTGTCGATTTGCTCGTAAGCATACTCTTCACATAATTGACGGAATTCAGCAACAGACATTTCTTTGCGCTTTACACCTTTGTTCGTTAGAGCCTGCTCAATTGGTAAACCGTGTGTATCCCAACCTGGAATATAGTTTACATGGTAACCAGTCATAGAGCGATGACGTGTAATCATGTCTTTCAATACTTTATTCAAAGCGTGACCGATATGGATATCACCATTCGCATATGGAGGGCCATCGTGTAACACATATTCAGTGCGTCCTTCAGTGCGCTCCATCTGTAATTTGTTAATGTCCATTTCATCCCATTTTTCTTGCATCTTCGGTTCATTCGCCGGTAAGTTTCCACGCATTGGGAAATCTGTTTTTGGCATTAATAAGGTATCTTTATACTCAACCATTTTTCAATTCCTCCTTTAATTTTACAAACAAAGAACAAATACACTTAAGCGCTCATTACATACAACAGTTATTAGCAAAGTCAACGAATTTTAACAATAGGCGTATAAGTTCAAACTTAGGATTCAAAGCATTTATCCATTTCACCACTTATAGAAATGGAAGACTCCCACCATTTGAACATAAAAAAGCCTCTCAATCCCTCAAAGGGACGAGAAGCTTATACTCGCGGTACCACCCTAATTGTAGCACAAATTGTACTACCACTCTAAGCACGTTAACGTCGTGCATCACGAAATAACTTACTTCATTCAGTTATTTGGCTCAGAAGTGATGTTCATTGTTATTTGCTTGTTTGGGCTCACACTATCCCCAAATCGCTTAACTACGCCTAACAAATACTGTCTTCGTCTCTGCCTGTATGCATATCTGTTCAAAATAATTACTATTACAATAGTATATGAAAATCAAACAATCACGTCAAGTTTCACTTATTGCATTTAAACTTGATCGGCCTCCTGAGCTTCTTCAACAGATACTTGAATTTCTGTAAGATCAATATCATATTGTAATAAGTGATCCCAGTCATCTGCATTTAGTAAATCAAGCTGTGCCTCTACAAGCATTTTAAAACGATTACGGAATACTTTTGATTGCTTTTTCAGCTCATCGATTTCAATTGTCACTTTACGAGCTTTCGTTAAAGCCTCATTGATAATACGATCAGCATTTTTTTCTGCTTCTTTGACAATCAGTTTAGCTTCTTTTTGAGAATTTCTTCGTACTTCATCTGCTGCCTCTTGCGCGACAACAATTGATTTTTGTAAGGTTTCCTCTAAAGAGTTAAAATGTCTAGCTTGTTCTAAGGACATTTCTAATTGTCTGTCTACTTCTTTTTTTTCACGTAGCAAAATTTCATAGTCTTTAATAATTTGATCTAAAAATTCATTTACTTCATCTTCAGCATAACCTCTAAAGGTTTTAGTAAACTCCTTATTATGTATATCAATAGGTGATAATGGCATACGATCCTTCTCTCCTTTACATGTACATTCGTATTTTCTATTATACAATTGTTCCAACAACTTAGCAGTAAAAATTAATGAAATTAACTTGGTTTTTAGCTTTTTTGGGTCAATCGACCGACTTGTAAACGAATCTTATCTTTTTTTGTACGGCCTTCAGTCATCATAATTTTTACTCGACCGCTTCCGCGTACAGATAAAATATCCCCTTCTTGCAATTCAAAAGCAACTGTATCCCGTTCAGTCCAATTAACACGTACCTTTTTCGTTGTAATTAACGATTGTGCCTTTTGACGGGAAATTTTTAAAACCGTTGAGATAATAACATCTAAACGCATGGAAGAAACAGTATGAGACTCTTCTAGCCACTCTTCCTCATTTTGTAGCAGAGGCTCCATCTCTTTAATCGATTCTACATGTACCTTTACTTTGCCGATGCCTGTTAAATGTAAACGTACATATTCTGCTACCTCATTCGCTACTACAAATTGTACTTGGTGTTCATTTACACGAATATCACCGAATTTGCCACGATTCAGTCCTAATGATAATAATGCCCCTAGAACATCTGGATGTCGTAGTTGTACAAATTTCACAGGATATTGAACTGAAAATACTGTAAGCTGAAAATCTTCCTCCACAGGCTCATAATAAGTAGGATAAATAAGCATACGTTGTCTTTCTGCTTCATCAAAGAGCCCAGCACTTACTGTTTTCAATGTGTCTTCTTGGCCAATAATCGATGTAACAATAAAACGTTGTCGAGGATCTAAAAAATCAGTAAGCTTTGGAGCATATCGATCCTCCACCTCATGTTGCCAACTCACAACCTGTTCAATAAAAGGCTGTTCATCTTTCCTAAAATGCTGAATTAAATGCTCCATGTTTACTCCACCTCTATTATCTCTCTTTTACTAGTTTAATTTCATTGGTATTTTAAGGATCTATTTCAGATGTATTGTTTAACCATTCTTATCTACACTAATTAATTAGTAGGCTCTGATTTCCGCTACGGGCTACTCGCTTTCCTGCGGGCGAGCGTCGAGCCGCTTCCTCCGCTAAAGGAACGAAGGCTAAGTGCGTCACGTCCTGTGACAATGCCTTCGTGACCAACATCGCGTTGGCCTCAGGGTCTCGTCTGTCTCGCTTTCCCGCGGGAGTCGAGTAGCCCTACGCTACAATCAGTTAGAATGGGCATATATTAGCAAAATATCAACCAAAAAATCCTTTTATCAGTCAATAAAAAAACTATATTTTCCTAATCAACACGCTTAGTTTTATATTTAAAAATAGGAGCAGCTACAACCTCCACTCCAATCAACCTATATACACAGCATACGTATTAACAAATGTCATCCCAACAATACTTTTTAATCAAGAACAGATTTTAGTATTGATCCTCAATTTCAGTTGGATTTGCTTTAGTCAAAACACCGTTCCCTACTCACGCTTATGAATTCTAGGGAATCATCACTAAATTGTTAGCAACTATTTTTGTTAAATATCGTATTCCCCATAAATAAAAAATCCCCACCGTTCGTGAGGATTTCTTTTAGATGAACATTTCATATATTTTTTCAATAACAATAAAAAGTCCGTTTTGAATAAAATTAAGCATAAAAATTGCCACAATTGGCGAGATATCAATCATACCAATTGGAGGGATAAATTTCCTGAAAATCCCCAAGTAAGGCTCGCATACTTTTTTAAGGAAACGACCTATTGCTGAATCTTGGGCAGCAGGTACCCAAGACAGTAAAACATATCCAACTAACATATAAGAATATATCTTAAATGCTAATGATGCATAACCTAGAATTACCCATAAAGTCATATAAACTACAATCCTCGCTATTAATTATCGTCTAAAATAAAATTCGAAATTTCTCCAGATACTTCTACATTATCAGGTGTGCATAGGAAAATGTCTTTTCCAATCCTTTGAATATCACCGCCAAGTGCATAAACTGTGCCACTTAAAAAATCAATAATTCGTACACCTTGCTCTCGCTCAATACGTTGCAAATTGAGGATTGTTGCACGTTTATTTTTTAAATGTTCAGCAATATCCTGTGCTTCTGCATAAACTCTAGGTTCAACTAATACAACTTTTGCACCTTTAGAATTCATAGCTGCCTGTAAACTTACAATGTTGTTTGTAGTATTTGTACTTTGCGGAAAAATTTCCTGAACAGGTGCCTTTCGCTCCTTAATAACTTTTTTTGGCTTCACTGATTGAATTTGTTGCTGTTGTTGTACGGGTTGTTGCTGTTGAACAGGAGCTTGCGTGATTTCTTCTTCTATTTCTTCCTCAAGATAAAAGAAATTTTTAATTTTATTTTTCATGCTCATCCTCTTCCCCTCTTTCATTTCCAACAAGAGCCGTTCCAACTCGAACAAATGTAGCCCCTTCCTCTACCGCCATTTCAAAGTCATTAGACATGCCCATTGATAACTCGGTACAAGGCGCGTGTACGAATCCTTGCTCGGCTATTTGCTGTTGACATTGTTTTAATTCCTTAAAAACAGAGCGAATAACTGTATCCTCATCTGTATTTGGTGCCATTGTCATTAGACCAACAACTTGAATTTTTGTAAAACTCTTTAATGATTCAACAAAAGGCAGAATTTCCTCGATTGCTAAACCATGTTTTGACTCTTCGCCTGATACATTAACTTGTACAAAACATTTGACAGGTTTGTCTGCTCTTTTTTCAATTTCTTCTGCTAAACTCAAACGATCTAATGAATGCAAATAATCAATGCTGTTAATGACTTGTTTTACCTTACGTGTTTGTAAAGACCCAATATAATGCCAATGTACATCAGCTTGAATCGCCTCAATTTTACGATTTAAGCCTTCAGGACGGTTTTCTCCTAAATGAATCAGTCCTGCATCAATTGCTTCTTGTGTTCTTTCTACTGAAACCTCTTTTGTCACTGCAATAATTTGGACTTTGTTTTCTTCTCGATTAGCACGTTTTTTTGCTGCTTGTATAAGATCATTAATTTTATTCAAATTTGTTATGATTTTTGTCACTGTTTTTCCCAACTTTACAACAATAGTTTCTTTTATTGTAACAAGCAATGCTTGAATTATCAATGAATAGCCTGACCTAAGTGAAATTACATTTTAACCATTTGCAGCTTAAAAACAGCTTTGGTTTTAATAAGCGTAAAAACTGTGCACTTTAGGATAATGCTTTTACTAAAATGACATCCTTGCCAACTACAAGTACATCTTTCATATACACTTTCCTCACAGATTCTTCTCCACGAAAAAAACCCAGATATTTGCGAGGCTCTGCAATCATAAATGCCGTTACATAGCCTGTTTCTTTGGATACCTCTGCATCAACCACAAATCCTAAAAAGCGTCCATTGCCTGCTTCAATAACTTCCTTTTGTTGTAACATCGAGAAACGCATATTTTCCCTCCTAAATCAATTACTCTCAACATCGTTTTACCTCAACAAACTATGTTCTCTCTTTATATTTATGTGTTTATTGTTGTTTAAATGAAAATAAAATGATCAAGGAATCTTTCTTTGGCAAAACGAATGGGTGATTTCCGTTCCAGGCTACTCGCTTTCCCACGGGAGTCGAGTAGCCTTCCACTCCAATCAACAATAGCGTAAAACTTTTATAATCATTTCAAAAGTGGACGCTATGAAAACGCACCTTAATCGAACAGAATAGACTTTTATCAGTGACGTGATTGTACATCTGTTATTACAGTCCCTACACTTTTGCACAGACAAAACCCTTATGCAAATGTTTCGTTTTATCACTTAAATTTGAGCATCGTATCAGAGGATGCCCGCTATATAAATTGGGTTGATTGGAGTGGAGACTGGGCGACTCCTTGGGGATTAGCGATAGAGGAACGAAGGCTAAGAGCATCACGTCCTGTGATAACGCCTTCGTGACCTACATCGTGTAGGCCCAAGCAGCTCATCGGACGCCCCCAGGAAGCTTTGCTCTGTGCGAAAGCGTAGTGCTTAACGTAGCGTCAGCAACAAATGATTTCTGTAGCGAAAGCAAAGCGACAGCTACAAATGTTTTCTGTAGCGAAAGCAAAGCGACAGCTACAAAGCGCCCAGTCGGAACGGAAATCAATCCTCGTTTTGCTGAAAAGCCAAATACTTAATCTTATATGATATTTTTATTTCATTGACATAAATAAAATGCGCACCGAGGAATTCGGATGCGCATTGTTTTTTTACTTATAATCTTTCTGCATTGTTTCAATTGCATTTTTTTCTAGACGTGAAATTTGCGCTTGAGATATTCCCAATTCTTTTGCAATTTCAGTTTGTGTCTCACCGTAATAAAAACGCTTTGCAACAATCATTTGTTGACGATCATCTAACTTTTGTAAACTTTCCTTTACCGACACGTAGGCAACCCATTGATCTTCTGATACATCATCATCACGTAATTGGTCCATCATATAAACAGCGTCTCCACCGTCAGAATAAATGGGCTCTTGTAATGAAACTGGATCTTGAATGGCATCTAAAGCAAATAATACATCTTCCTTTTTCATGTCAATCATTTCAGCAATTTCTTCAATTGTTGGTTCTCGTAAATTATCGGTTATCCATTGCTCTTTTGCCTGCATCGCCTTATACGCAATATCTCTAAGAGAACGAGAAACACGTAATGCATGATGATCACGCAGATGGCGACGAATTTCACCAATGATCATTGGTACGGCATATGTTGAAAATCGCACATTATGTTTCAAATCAAAATGATCAATGGCTTTCATGAGGCCAATACAGCCTACCTGAAATAAATCATCTGCCTGTTCACCCCTGTAGGCAAATCTACCGACAATACTAAGCACTAACCTTAAATTGCACATTACAAGCTCTTCTCTAATCTCTGTTTCTCCAGCTTGTAAACGAATGAATAGTTCCTTCATTTCCTCGTGCTTTAAAATTGGCAAAGTCGATGTATCTAAGCCGCAAAGATCTACTTTAGTTCGCATATTCGATTCCTCCGGATGTTATTCTCTGACTAAACCGTGACATCAGTTTGTCCGAGAGAAACGAGAATATGCACAAAAGCTAAGACCAATTTTAGGTAGGTTAAATTTCCCTACTTAAGATATCGGTTGATTCAAGTTTTCACGTAAATCTTGAATAATTTTCTTCTCTAATCGGGAAATATATGATTGCGAAATACCTAAATGATCAGCTACTTCTTTCTGAGTCATTTCAATTTTTCCATTTAGTCCGAAACGACATTCCATAATATATCTTTCACGCGCCCCTAGTAAATTAATGGCATGAAACATATGCTGACGTTCAATTTTTTTCTCTACATTATCTAAAATAATATGTTCTTCCGTTCCTAAAATATCAGACAATAACAATTCATTTCCATCAGCATCGGAGTTTAATGGTTCATCTAATGAAACTTCACCCTTCATGCGACTTGTTTTACGTAAATGCATCAAAATTTCATTTTCAATACAACGTGATGCATATGTGGCAAGCTTAATATTTTTATCTGTATTGAACGTTTCAATCGCCTTAATTAAACCGATCGAACCAATACTTATTAAATCCTCAATCGGCGTACCTGTATTATCAAAACGTCTAGCAATATAAACAACAAGACGCAAATTACGTTCAATTAGTGTATCTCTAGCTCGTAAATCACCATTCATAAAGGATGCAATGACTGTAACTTCTTCTTCTCGACTTAGTGGCACTGGCAATGAATCATTTCCCCCTATATAGTACGTTTCACGACTCCGAAACTTACTCCAAAATTTTTTCAAGCTAGCAAGTAGCCTAAGAAGCAATAGTTCTCCCCCTCTATGAGTTATTTGAAAGCGCTGAAAAATGTAAAATTGCTGCTGTGCTATGTGGAAAATTTTTAGCTTTTTTTGTTAATACGATATATTCATTCGTTTTCACTTGTGAGTGCTCCCCTTTGATATGCCACTCTTCAAAGCGAAAACCTAATACAACCGATTGCTGTTGTACTGTATTAACATGAATAAATCGAATGTAACGCTGATAATCTTCTGAAAACATGGATACATTATACGGATCAGTTTCTTGCCATTCTAATAATGATTTGCAAAATGCTGCAGGTAAATGTGGTTTTAAAGCTGCATAAGAGACAAAGTGAACAGGTTTCCCTGATAATGGCTCGATAGCTTGATTACCTGTATCTAGAAATGCAGAAAGTGGTATCTTTACATTAAAAATTTTTAACGTCGTATCAAACACAAACTGACCACTTAACCGCTCTAGCTTTACAAATCCCCATTGCTTATAAAAAGCAATAAGATTACCAACAGCTAATAGTAGGCAAATAATTATAAAATGGACGGCAGAAAGATTTTTTAAATATGGTTGTAACGCCGTTAACAATCCACCAATAACGATTGTTGCTGTTAAAACAATTGGTCCTTGCTTTTGAAAGCTTCGAATCTTGAAACGAAAAGCTATCCCAATTAGTATGAAAAAGCTCAGCAGCGTCGTTAACAGCATTTGACCACCTATTACAGCTACAAAACTACTACAAATTGAACTCATTAATAATCTCGTATTCTTTACAAAAACCCCTGTTACCTTTGCCGTAAACTTGAGTATCGCTAGGTTAAAAAGCGTATTAATGAGCACCAGCCATTCTCCATACATAACAGCCGCCTCCTATATACAAAGTTAGCATGTTACACCCACAAATATTGTCAAACAATCGCATCATTTCCTTAAAATGTTTTGACAAAATACATCCTTTCCTTACACAATCTGAACAATCAATTAATTTCTCGTAATTAGTAGCGCTGTCGCCTGTTAACGTTTCTCTAGGCAAACGATCAATCAACAGTGGTATTCAATTTTACTTTCGCCACAATAACATTTGCCGAATAAGATAAAATTTTTACTTTGGAAATATAAAAAACTCGTATTTTACATATGTAAAATACGAGTTTTTTAGAAGTCAGATGCTTTCATTTATTAGCGATTTCTACGATTACGTAAAAATGCTGGTACCTCAAGCATGTCATCCTGCGCATAATTTTGTTGATTTTGACGTGGTTGCTCTTGCTGTGCATGCACATCTTGTCGTGGCTCACGCACCGGAGCTTGCTGTTGCTGTACAGCTTGTCTATTTGTATTGATCGTCGGACGTGTAGTATTACGTTGTTGCTGTAAAGCTTCCTCCGAGAAACCTGTCGCAATAACTGTGACAATAATTTCATCTTTTAGATTTTCGTTAATAACAGAACCGAAAATCATATTTACTTCTTCATCTGATGCTGAAGCTACGATGTCTGCAGCTTCTTGCACTTCAAATAAGCTAAGATTCGAGCCACCTGTAATATTCATAAGAACACCTTTAGCGCCATCAATTGAGGATTCAAGTAAAGGACTTGAAATAGCTTTCTTAGCTGCTTCTGCAGCACGATTTTCACCTGTAGCAATACCAATCCCCATTAACGCTGAACCTTTGTTAGACATAATTGTTTTTACGTCTGCAAAGTCTAAGTTAATAAGACCTGGCGTTGCAATTAAATCTGAAATACCTTGTACACCTTGACGTAAAACATTATCTGCTTCACGGAATGCCTCTAGCATTGGCGTTGATTTATCAACGATCTGTAATAGCTTGTCGTTCGGAATGACGATTAGCGTATCAACAGACTCTTTCATACCACCAATTCCACCGATAGCCTGTGTTTGTCGTTTGCGACCTTCAAACGTAAATGGACGCGTTACAACACCGACTGTAAGAGCTCCTAAATCACGAGCAATTTGTGCAATGACTGGCGCGGCCCCAGTACCAGTTCCTCCGCCCATTCCAGCTGTAACGAATACCATGTCTGCACCACGTAGAACCTCTTCTAATTGTTCACGGCTCTCTTCTGCAGCTTTTTTCCCTACCTCTGGATTTGCACCTGCACCTAACCCACGTGTTAATTTTGTACCAATTTGTAGCTTTATTTCTGCTTTCGATAAATTTAGCGCTTGTGCATCTGTGTTAACTGCGATAAAGTCAACACCTTGTACACCATGTTCTATCATTCTATTGACAGCGTTGTTACCGCCGCCACCAACACCAATGACTTTTATTACTGCAAGTTGATCAACACTTGTATCAAATTCTAACATTTCTTTTTCCTCCCACGGTAACTCGACTCTGTATCATTCATTACGCATTCAAGTTAATCAAAAAACTTATCAAATAATTTTTTTGCTCTCCCAATTACGCTCCCTTTTGATTCTGAAGGTGTAGCATATTCTTGCTTTTTATGTGTGGCTGCTGAAGATCCGACAACTGCATATTCAATAGGCTGCGTATTAGTACTTTTCCCATAAAAATCATCTTCTAAATAGGCGTAACGAATAAGTCCAACCGCTGTCGTAAATGAAGGCTCTCTAACGCCAATATAATCGGGTGTATAAATTCTAACACGGGTTTGCAGAATCTGACGTGCCAATTGAGCAATACCCTCAAGTTTTGCAACGCCACCAGTTAAAACAACACCACCCGGTAAATCTCGAACACCTAGACGTGCTAACTCGTCAATCACTAACTCAAATAGTTCTTCCAAGCGAGCGCCTATAATTTCTGATATATAGCGCTGGCTGTACTGATCTGTTGAATCTGTCCCGACAACCGGTACTTCAAAGAGTTCATCATCTGATGCGTCATCATAAAAGGCATGTCCAAATTGATGTTTTATTTGTTCTGCCTGTTCTGTTGGTGTTTTTAAAACTATCGAAATATCTTTCGTGATGTGATCGCCACCAATAGGAATGACACCCGTATGTGTCAACAGTCCCTCTTCGAATACTGTGATAGTAGTTGAACCGCCTCCTAAATCAACGAAAGCAGTACCTTGGTTTTTTTCATCCTCCGTTAATGCAAAAAAGCCTGCTGCTAATGGTTGCAAATATATTTCTCGAATACTTAAACCTGCACGTTCTACACAACGTAGAACATTGTGTAAAAGTGTCTTAGAGGTTGTAATCATTGTGGCATCCATTTCTAACCGGATACCAATCATACCTCGTGGATCTTTAATCTCATCTAAGTTATCGACAATAAATTGTCTTGGAATGATGTTAACTAATTCACGTTCAGGAGGTATTGACATGACTTGTGCAGATTCTACCACTCTATCTAAGTCATCATCTGTAATTTCTCTGTTTTCACTATTTACAGCGACAACACCTTTAACTAGCTGTAACATCGTCTGGTTTGCAGGAACACCTAAAACGACTTCATTAATTTGATATCCTGTCATTCGTTCGGCTTGTTCTATTGCTTTTCGAATCGATTGAACTGTTGCATCAATATCAACAATTGCACCTTTTCTAACTCCATTCGATTTTACATTTCCGACGCCAATTACATGTAATTGACCGTCGCCCATTTCACCTATTAATACCTTGACAGAGGATGATCCTATATCAAGAGAAATATATAAATCTTGCTGATTCAATTAGCTGCACCTCCTTGAAAAATGCTCTTATCCTCATTCTATTGTAAATTCAGCATAATGTCTAAGCAAATCGCGTATTTTGCTCAATTTTTCTCTAATTATATGGTATTTTTCCTTTTCTTGTGACGTTTTTCATCTATCTTAGTTAGTAAAATACGCCTAATTATTGCTATATTTTGGAACAAACGTACTCCAAAAGCAAAAATAGCTGCTAAATACAAGTCTATCCCTAAATACACACCTAAAAAGGCTAGTCCTGCTGCAAGAATTATATTAAAAAAGAATCCAGATACAAATACTTTATCGTCATATACTTGCTGCAGTTGAGCACGAATACCGCCAAATAATGTATCTAGGGCTGCTAAAACAGCTATCGACAGATAATTTTCATATATAGAGGGTATTTGAATATTTGTTAACAAGCCAAGGGCAAGTCCAAATATCAGACCTAAAAATGGTAGCCACATATATTATTCTCCTTTTTCCACCTCTGTTAAATAATCATTTGTCAATGGCTGATCAAATGCCGGGATTGTTAAATGCTCTGTCGGTTCCTCTATTATTAAATTAAAATTATCTAAATAAAAGGAATCGATAAATGTTGAGGCCTGTAATGAATTGTACATTTTTTGAGCTTCTTTAAAAGAGCTTGTCCCAATATAAATTTCAAAAGGTGGTGAGGACAGTGGTATACTGTTCACTGTAGTCTTTCCATTTATGTCTCGAATGGCTGTCGTATGGACAACACGATTTCCATCTATCGAAACACTCGCTGCATTGTTTTTAAACAGCGCATTCAATAATTGGGTTAGTAAATCAGGTGAAATTTCTTTGATTTCATAGCCCATTTCTATTAATTCGGGCGCTGGTTCAACACGAAGTACAACCCCTGGCCCTGTAACTTCTGTTAGCCCAGCTTGTAGCTTTAAACGATTCAATGTTTCATATAATGCTGACTGTAAATTTGCTTTCTCAGATTGCTCATAGCGACCCACTACTTCATTTAGTGAGCGAATTTCTGCTAATAATGTGGAATGCCTTTGCTTTTCTTCTGCTAATTCCTCTCTTATGGCCCAAATATCTCGTGTATCTCGCTCAGCTGGTTGCTTTATGGTATTGTATTGTACCGCTATCATCAAACCGATAATAAATAGCACGATCGTTATTCGGGTGTACATATTTTTTTTCAAAATAGCCCCTCCTAGACGTATCGTAACCCCCCACAGATTTACGCCTTGCCTTATATCTTGAATTATGCAAATGCATGTTACAATCTATAACTTACTTGGAGGCTATAACTAAGGTTTAGTTTGTAAATATTAACTGGAAATCATTTAACTTTCTACTATTACTTTTGGCATTAAAAGCTTTTGTTCTTCTTCTAATGACACAACAATATTGTCATTTACTAGTTGATCCACAATGCCACCATTTAAATTTAAGGAAGCCATCAATGTTGCTGAATCTCCTACAGCCTCAATAACAAATGGAGCTGGATGCTGCTTGCCGTCTATAGTAATGACTGGTCCATTACAACGAATATAAGAATTCGCCAAAACGCGTTGACCATTAATAGCAATTGCTTGAGCACCAGAAATTTTAAGCTCATTGAGTAATTTAAATACATGGCTTTCATGCACAATATAATCATTAGGATTAGCAGATTTCGGATCGTAATCACCGTCTTGAAGGGTAATACGTATCCCTTTTCCCTCTGCGTTTAAATCGCCTAGCAACAAGCGTAAATCCTCTGCTTCTTCAACCAGCTTTGTATAATCCTTTTTACTAGCAACAAATGATTTTTCATACTTGCGAATTTTTTCTTGTAAAGCAGTCAACTCTTCTGACAGTTCTTTATTGCGCTCTTGCTGTGCAATTAACTCCTCACGGTATGACTCTTCTTGCTCAAAAAGCTCTGCATCACTAGCACCTGCATGTCGATTATCTTTTGCCTGGTTGTACGAATAACCAACGATAAACCCCATTGTCACACAAACAATAAGCAACTCAAATTGTTTTCTTGAAATGAAATTTCCTTTGCTACTCTTTTTCTTGTTGTTCATCTTTTTTCACTTCCTGGTTGGCCGCATCTCCTTCTAAGTCAATGCTTTCTTGGTTGTACTCATCATTGAAAGATTTATAATACGAGCCGACCTCTAAATCGATAACACCCTTTTCTAAATTTGGGATTTGTGCCACGAGCGATGGGTAATGATTTAGCTTTTCTGCCAAAGTTTGAATAACAGCACGTACCTCATAGCCATCGTTCATATAAAGCTTAACTGCATTAGGATTTGACCCATCACTGTTAATATTGATTTGAGAAATTAATGCTAATACTTCTGGCTTTAATTGTGCTAATTGCTTAACAAGCTTCTTAATTGTCTTTTCGCCAGCTATGCCGATAAATACAGGTGCGTCAATCGGAATGTCATCTCCAGCTTGTTCAAAACGCTCGCCATTTTCAAGTAACGGATAATAAGTACCGTCACCGGCTAAGTACGCAACTTTTTTCCATTCTTTAATTTCAATCGTCACGCCTTGAAGCCAATCCCGTTTAACATGTGCATCTTTCACCCATTTATCCTTTAGTAATGATTTCTCTACATCTTCTACTTTAAATCCCCACATCGACTTTCCAGGTGCAAGAGTACTGGCTTGTACGTAGTATTGTGCATCTGCTAACTGAGCGCCGTTGACTGTTATTTTGTTGATTTTACTGTAAGGAGATTGAAAATAAAGGAGTACTGCTAACACGATAAAGAAAAGTAATATTAGCACTATAAATTTCCGATTTGTACGCTTTTTTCGTCGCTTTTTTAGCGTAGGTATGCGATCTTCTATATCAATTACTTTCTCCAAAAAGTACTCCTCCTTTATATTTATTTCGCTAATTGATAAATAATACCTATTATTAACCACATTGTTACTAAAGATGTTCCTCCGTAGCTAATAAACGGTAATGTAACACCTGTTACAGGAACTAAGCCAATCACTACTGCTATATTTAGAAATGCTTGTACGGTCAGCATTGTGACAAGTCCTATTATCGCGTAATAAGATGTTCTTGTTTTAGCCTGTACTGCGAATTTATAGCCTGTATAAATGATCAGTACAAAAAGCGCTAAAATAACTAGCCCACCTAGCAATCCTACCTCTTCTAGAATAATTGCGTAAATAAAGTCATTTTGTGGTTCAGGTAAATATAAAAACTTTTGCCTGCTTTGTCCAAAACCATGCCCAAAAATCCCAGCAGGACCTATAGCCATTAACGATTGTACAGCCTGAAAGCCACTTCCTAGAGGATCGACCCATGGATCAATGAATGCTTCAATTCTTTTTAGTCGGTATGGCGCTGTGACAATTAAGCCCACTAACCCAGCAATTCCAGCAACCATAAACATCGCATAAAGCTTTAAAGGATAACCTGCCACAAAAAACAATAAAAACACAGAAACAACTAGAATAAATACTGAACCAAAATCAGGCTGCAACATAATAAGTACAACAGGTAATAATAAGATCAATCCATGACGCCAATTAATAATCGGCTTACCCGTTTTATGTTGCGCTAAAATATGACTCAGGTACACAATGACTGTAATTTTCGTTAGCTCTGCAGGCTGGATTGTTAACGGTCCTACTCCAATCCAGCTTTGAGAACCATTTCGCACAAGTCCAATTCCTGGTATAAGTACAAGGACCAGCAAAATTAACGAAAATATATAGGCCATTTTCCAAAAGGACTGCTCTCTCAAAATATTTAATCGAATGGTGATTAAAAACACTACAATGGCAACGGCAAAGTACAGACTTTGCTTCATATAAAACGGCATTTTTCCACTATAATGAATGGCACTCCAATAGGTACCTGCAGAATAGACGAAAATAATGCCGATTATTGAAAGCAGCAATGTTGTGACGAGCAATAAATAGCTTTCTTTCCCTCTCAGTAATGCCATCCTTCCAAGTCAAGTATATTCTAAAATAGTTACAGGCTCATTACAGCTTCATTACAGCATCAATAAAAACGTCGCCTCTTATTTCAAAGCTGTCATATTGATCCCAGCTTGCACACGCTGGAGATAAGAGAATAACATCGCCTTCTGTCGACATCGGTGCCGCATAATGTACGGCATCCTCGACATTTTGAGCAATGACAGTTTGCTGTACACCACACGATTTTGCAAATTCTACAAATCGTAGACCTGTTTCTCCAAAGGCAACAACACCTTTTACATGGTTCATGCATGGACGTAATTCTTCAAACGAATGTCCTCGATCTAAACCACCTGCAAGTAAAATAACAGGTGCTTGGAAAGCATCTAAAGCACTTTTTGTAGCTAAGCAGTTTGTCGCCTTAGAGTCATTGTAAATTTTGCGTCCGTTCCATTCGCGCACAAACTGAGTACGGTGACGAACTCCTCCAAACTTAGCTAAAACTTCTTCCATTTTAGCTTTGTCACAGCCGACTAAAATACAAGCGGCTACAGCTGCTAAAATATTTTCTAAGTTATGCTTACCAGGCAAAGCGATATTTGCTCGATCTAGATATGGTTCACCTTGCCAGTAAATTGTTGTTTCATCTGCACTAATACCCTCTTCTGTACGCCCATTAGAACTAAATGGTACCTTTTTAGCATTGGATTTTGTTGCATAACCAACAACAATTGGCTGATCGGCATTGTAGATAAAATAATCGCTTTCATCTTGATTACGTGTGACACCAAATTTTGCTTCTGCATAGTTGTCAAATGTCCCATGATAATCAAGATGAGCATCATAAAGATTAGTTAAAATAGCGATTTTCGGCTTGAACGTCTCTATCCCCATTAATTGGAAAGAAGATAACTCCGTAACAATCACATGATCCTTCTGTGCTTCTCTTGCAACACCACATGCTACTGTCCCAATATTCCCTGCAATTAGCGGTGTTGGACCACCATTATTCAGCATATCAAAAATTAATGTTGTCGTTGTTGTTTTACCATTAGACCCTGTAA
Organism: Lysinibacillus sp. TE18511; assembly: GCF_054062295.1. Lineage (NCBI taxonomy): Bacteria > Bacillati > Bacillota > Bacilli > Caryophanales > Bacillaceae > Lysinibacillus > Lysinibacillus sp. TE18511. The sequence continues at coordinate 57,060 of NZ_JBSSFD010000018.1, read as the reverse complement.
TACCAATAAATGGCGCTTCACTAATTAAATAAGCAAGCTCAATTTCTGTCCATACGGGAATTTCACGGCTAATAGCATCTGCTACTATCTTGTTGCTATAAGGAATCCCTGGATTTTTCACAACTAATTCAAAGCCTTCATCCAGTAAATCCTCTGGGTGACGCCCACAAATAACTGTAATCCCCTTTTGCAATAAGCCTTGTGCATCTGGGCTTTCGTCAAATGGTTTTGAATCATTGACCGTCACAAAAGCGCCAAGCTCATGTAAAATCTCAGCTGCAGCCACACCACTTTTAGCTAGACCTAAAACAAGGACTTTTTTATGTTGTAAATCTGTATAGTTTCTCATTAGAACGCCTCCGATAAGACTGCAATCAATGCTACTGCTAATGCAGTTGACCAAAATACAAGTACTACCTTCCATTCTGACCAACCTGATAATTCAAAATGATGATGAATAGGACTCATTTTAAAGATTCGTTTTTTACGAAGTTTGAAGCTACCTACCTGTAAAATTACAGATAATGTTTCAATAACAAACACCAATCCAATTAGTAACAGTAAGAATTCTTCTTTTACTAAAACAGATACCATTGCTAAAGCTCCACCTAATGCCAACGAACCTGTATCTCCCATAAATACCTTTGCTGGATTCGCATTAAAAAGTAAAAATCCTAATAATGCACCTGTCACCGCAAATGCAAATAAGGCGATATCAGCTTGATCTTGGAATAGAGCAATAACTCCAAATGCCGCAAAGGCAATGGATGCAGTACCTGCCACAAGTCCATCTAATCCATCTGTTAAATTCACTGCATTCGAGAAGCCAACTAACCAGAAAATTAAAAAGGCTACATAGAAATTACCAAGATCAACCGTCCACTCAGTAAATGGTATAGCAAGTGTTGTATCAAACGATCCTACATGTAGTAAAAAATATGCTAGGACCGCAATGACAATTTGACCAACCAGCTTTTGAAGTGATGTTAGTCCTAAATTACGTTTAAAAACAACCTTTAAGCTATCATCTAACAAGCCGATTAATCCAAACCCTGCTAATACTAATAACAATACGACGGTTTGTGTTGTAAATAAATCTAAAAAGCTTCCTACACCAACAGTAGTAAGGATAATGGCAAGTAAGAAAATAATGCCGCCCATTGTTGGTGTACCAGCTTTTTTCATATGTGATTTTGGTCCTTCTTCACGAATGCTTTGACCGAACTTTAATCGGCGAAGAAGTGGAATACTAATTGGTGCCAGGATAACTGTTACTATAAAAGCAAGAGCTAAAATGGTAAGCGTTGTTGCGAGTTTCATTGATAAATCTCCTTTAAATCTTGTTTCACTTTCTTCTTCAAGAAAAAAGCACAAACTTTCATTTATTTATTACTACCCTTCATAATAATAGTGGTTCTTTCCCATTTTTTAAAGGTAAAGTTATATTAGTTCTCTAAATATAGATGAATGGTGCCATCTTGTTTAATAACACTATCCACTTCAGGCAGTTGATTGCCAATTTTAGTCCCTTCTCCATGCCATTCAATACGGAATGGATAATGTTGCTTGGCAATATCATCCTTCGTTTGACCAATAAAACTTGGTACCTTCACAGTGATTGGGTCACCCCAACGATAATCCTTTTCAAGCTGTTCCTTCGATTTTTCAATGCCAACAAAAGGTGCAACATCTTCAATAATTTGACCAACGATTGGAGCAGCTACAACACCACCAAACTGCGTTGTCTTTTTCGGGTTATCTACTGCTACATAAACGACGATTTGCGGATTATCCGCAGGAGCGAAGCCAATAAACGATACGATATATTCGCCATTTATATAACGGCTGTTCTCTACCTTTTGCGCTGTACCCGTTTTGCCGCCAATACGTAAACCGTCTCGATAGGCTTGACGTCCCGAGCCCTTTGCTACAACGGATTCCAAAGCACCTCGAACCTTCGCAGACGTCTCCTCTCGAATAACCTGTTTTTTAACTACCGGCTCAGTCTCTTGTATAACTTCTCCAGTATTCGGGTTAAAAACCTTCTTCACAACATATGGCGTATAAAGCTTACCCCCATTTACTGCTGCGGCTACGGCTTGCACTTGTTGTATGGGGGTAACAGCTACCCCTTGACCGAATGAAGTGGTTGCCTGCTCAACTGGTCCAAAGGCTTCTTTTGAAAATAAAATCCCAGAAGCTTCGCCTGCAATATTAGATCCAGTTTTTTGACCAAAACCAAAATCTTTAATATATTGCAGTAGTCTTTCATTACCAATTCGCTGCCCTAATTCAACGAAACCTGGGTTACAAGAGTTTTCTACAACTTCTAGGAAAGTTTCATGTCCATGACCACTACGCTTCCAGCAACGTAGTTTAGCTCCAGCAACCATTGTATAGCCCGGATCATAAAAAGTATCCTTCTCTAAATCTACTAAATTTTCTTCTAGTGCTGCACTGAGCGTTATAATTTTGAACGTCGATCCCGGCTCATATGTCATCCAAACTGGTAAATTCCGATTGTAGATAGCAGGCTCCACCAGTTGATATTCTGCCGGATGGAAGGTAGGATATGAGGCTAATGCTAAAATCTCGCCATTGTTTGGATTCATAGCAATCGCCAATGCTTGATCAGCTTCATAACGCTCCATCGCCTGTGACAATTCACGCTCGACAACCTGTTGTACATCTACATCTATCGTAAGCTCGATTGTCGCGCCATCTTCACCAGCTTTCCAAGCGCTTGCTACGTTCTGTAAATTATTCCCTTTCGCATCTGTAAAGAGCCGTATTGCCGAAGAATTAGCCTGTAACAGCTTATTGTATTCATATTCAATTCCTGCTAAACCTTGTGCATCATAGCCTGTGAAACCTAAAAAACGGGATAGTAAGGTACCATATGGATAATCCCTTGAATAATCAACACCACTATATAATCCGTCAATCTGCATCCCTTGTAACTGCACTGCTTTCTCATAGGAAATGTTTTTCCCTTCAGGTGCCAGCTTTACTAAGTATTCTTTTTTCTTCATTTTTGCCAATAACTTTTGTTCATCTACCCCTAAAACTTGTGCAATTTTTGCTGCTGCCCCTTCAATATCCTTACTTTGAGAAGGCATAAAATATAAAGTTGGCGCAAGCTTATTGGTAACAATATTTTTCCCATCACGGTCTGTAATATGCCCTCGCTCATTGGCAAATGGAATTTCTCGGTCCCAGTTCTCTTCAGCTTTCTTGGTCAGTTCTTTTTGATCTAATACTTGCAAGAATAAAAGCCTAATGACAATCGCAGCTGCTACAAACATAAACAATACGTATAAAATACGCAATCGCTTTTTGGAATGGATAGAAATCCACTTCATTCGACATCACACCTTGTTTTTTACAACGTATGAAATAAAGTGGACTTCTATTCAGTATCTATTCATCATCTATTTGTTCAATATCGCCCTCAGATGGGGTCTCTACATCTTTTTTAAAGCTTTCGGCTGGTGTTTTCAGCTTCACGACAATCGGTGATTTATCTGAAATTACGGTACCTGCCGATACGCTCTGACTAGCTACAAAGCCCTCTCCAACGACTTCAATTTCTAAATTTGCCATTGATTTAAAGACAAGTACATTTCGCAATGACCAATCGGTGAAGTCTGGCAGTGTCACATCACCTTCTGTCTTTAAAAACACAAGGTTCCCTTTAACAAGTTTTTGAGGACCTTTTGGATACTGGTCAATTATTTTGCCGCCACCACCAACAATAACTGGCTGTAGACCATCATTTGCAAGCTCTACTTGAGTAGCCTCAGCACTTTGACCTGTGTAATCCTGTATTGTTGCATTGTTAACATGCTGTACATCTTCAGGATTAATGTTTAAGTACTTTAAACTATTTAACATAACTGGGTTAAATACTTTTGAAACTGGTACAGAACCAAGTTCACCCTTTAATTTTGGTCTTTTTACTGAGACATACATAATGAGCTGTGGATCATCTACAGGAGCCATTCCTAGGAATGAATACAGGAATTCGTCTGAACCCCACGAATATCTACCATTTCCTAATGGAATTTGGGCAGTACCTGTTTTCCCTGCAACTTGATAATCTTCAAGTATAAAATCCTTCGCTGTCCCATATTTTGCTGTTAATGTAGACGCAAGAATTTCACGTACTTGTTTTGCTGTATCCGCTTTAATCGGCTTTCCCTTTTCAATAGGCTCATGATTTTGAATGGTTTTTCCTGTTGATGAGTCTACAATACGATCAATCACATATGGCTGCATCATCTTTCCGTCATTCGCAATTGCCGTCATTGCTTGAATAAGCTGTATAGGTGTTACGGTAGAACCTTGACCATAAGTCGTTGTAACACGTTGAATAGGATATTGCGATAAAATCGTACCTGTCGCTTCATTTGGCAAATCAATGCCTGTTTTGTGACCAAAACCAAAGCGATCTAAATATTCAATAAAGACATCATCACCAATAAGTTTTAACAAATTTGCCATCGCTGTATTTGATGAACGCTGGAAACCTTCTAGATAAGTAATTGGCCCCCAACCGACTCCGTTATGATCTCGAATTGTACGATCAAGCACTTTATAACTACCTGACATATACGTTGCATTTGGTTGCCATACTCCAGTATCAATAGCTGAGGCGAGCGTAAATGTTTTCATCGTTGAACCCGGCTCAATGGTTTCCTCAATAACTTCATTTAACCACTTCACATTTGTGCCTTCACGTGTATCAGGATTAAATGTGGGGCGTTGAGACATTGCTAGGATTTTTCCTGTTTTCGGATCTGCCACAACAGCCGTCATGGATTCAGGGTTGTATTCCTTTTCCACCTGCGTCATCGCTTCCTCTAAAAAGCTTTGAATGGTTTTATCAAGAGTTAAATAAATATCGTCGCCATTCTTCGCAGGTGTGATCATTTTCTCGCTATTCGGCAATAGATAACTGAAGGCATCTGTTTCGTATTCAACCTTACCGTCTTTTCCAGTTAGCTCTTTATTGTAGGTGTATTCAAGACCCATCTTACCTTTTGTCGTGAACGTTCCATCTTTATTTCCCTCTTTTACTGCAAAGCCAATTAAGTGCGAGGCAAAAATACCATTTGGATAATAACGTTTTAAATCTTTCACAAATAAAATCCCTGGTAATTCTTCTTCTTTGATTTTACTCATTACCTCATGACTAATTCCACGACCTACACTACCAAATTCAACTTGATAAGGCTTTTCGCCATTAGCATTTTCCTTAGTAAGCTGTTTATATATTTTTTCTTCGTCTGAATTAGGAAGATTCTCTGCTAATATTTTTGCAGTTTTTTCAGGATCTACTACATGCCGAGGGTTTTTTGGATCCGTCGTGGCTTTGTCACTTACAATTGCAATCAATCGATAGCTAAGTGTGTCCTCAGCAATGACTTGACCGTTGTGATCGTAAATTTTCCCACGACTTGCTGTAATGGCACTTTCTTTGCTATATTTTGCAGCTGCCCTAGCCGCAAGCTCCTGACCTTCCGCTTCACCAGTTGCCTGTAACGTAACCATTCTCGTGAACAATAGAAAAAAGAGCCCTCCATAAAAAATTAATAATAGAAAGGCTCCCCATTGGAATCGAAATCTCTTTTTTTTCATTCTCCCGGCACTACCTTTACATTTTTCTCATTTTGAGTTAAACCGAGTTCTTTAGCTTTTTTCCATATGTTTTCGTACGTAGAAAGTTCACTTACACGAACTGTCAAGTCAACATTCTGTTTCGCAATCTCATCTGCTTCAGCTTCGATTTTTTGAATGTCCATGCTTGTCGTTTGAATTGCTGCTTGCTTATTTAAAACCAGTACTGATAATACAGCAATCATACCAATTAAAATAATTAGCATTGTCTTTTCAAACTTCTGGTTCGTTTTTTTACGACGTATGATAGTGGGTTGTGGACTAGGTGGTGTTATCGGTTGTTGCACATGTTGTTGGTGCTGCCTTACACGAACTGCTGCCATTTACTCACGCCCTTTGTCGTTAATTTTCTCTACCACTCTAAGCTTTGCTGAACGAGCACGATTGTTTACTGCCAATTCTTCATCAGAAGGAACAATCGGCTTTCTCGTGATAAGCTTTAAAGTTGGCTTCATGTCATCAGGAATTACTGGTAAATTCGGTGGTAATTCCGGTAATGATGACGCTTCCTTAAAAATAGTCTTGCATAGGCGGTCCTCCAATGAATGGAACGTAATGACACTAATGCGTCCACCTACGTTTATCATATCAATCGCATCGACTAATGAATCCTCTGCTGCGCCTAGCTCATCGTTAACAGCAATTCGTATTGCTTGGAATATGCGCTTCGCTGGATGTCCACCTTTTCGGCGAGCCGCTGCTGGGATACCCTCTTTAATAAGTTCTACAAGTTGTCCAGTTGTTTCAATCGGCGCCATCTTTCGCGCCTCTTCAATTTTACGAGCAACTTGCTTTGAAAATTTTTCTTCTCCATAACGGAAAAATATACGCACTAAATCTTCATATGCCCATTCATTTACGACATGAAATGCTGTAAGTGATGCCGTTTGATCCATGCGCATATCTAGAGGTGCATCATGATGATAACTAAAACCTCGTTCTGGTGTATCTAACTGTGGTGATGAAACACCTAAATCATATAAAATGCCATCAACTTGCTCGATACCAAGAGCTAATAACTCTTCTTTTAAATAACGGAAATTCGAGTGGACAAATGTCACGCGCTCAATATATGGCGCCAATCGAACTTTAGCATTGTTAATAGCTATCGTATCTTGATCAAAGCAAATTAAACGACCTTTTTCAGATAATTGTTGTACTAAATATTCACTGTGTCCTGCCCCACCTAACGTACAGTCCACATATACACCATCAGGATCGATGTTCAACCCATCAACTGTTTCTTTTAATAACACGGTTGTATGATCGAACATACCACTCGCTCCCCTCAGGCCTTAACTTCATATTACAGCAGACACTTAAGCGTCTAATAAGTTAAAAATCAAAGCCAATCATATTTTCTGCAATTTCATTAAAGGATTGTTCAGACTCACTAAAGTAAGCCTCCCAAGCATCTTTTGCCCATATTTCAATTCGATTCGAAACCCCTAACACTACACATTCTTTCACAAGATGTGCATGCTGCATAAGAGTTGAAGGAATATTAATGCGCCCCTGCTTGTCTATCTCTACTTCCGTTGCTCCAGAAAAGAAAAACCTTGCAAATGCACGTGTGTCCTTTTTGGTCATCGGTAAGCCCTTTAATTTTTCTTCGAGTTTTCGCCATTCATCCATAGGATAGCCAAATAAACAATTATCAAGTCCGCGTGTTACAACAAACGTTTCACCTAAGGCTTCACGAAATTTTGCGGGTACGATTAATCGTCCTTTCGCATCAACAGAGTGTTGATATTCTCCCATGAACATGCTATTCACCCCACTTTATTAAATAATGTACCACATCCCCCCACTTTCCTCCACTTTTTTTAAAAAAAACTTGACATTTAAATATTTAATATGAAATTAGACCTTAAATTCAATATCCCACCCGTGCTAAATGACATAACAAAAGAGCTACCCTTAGTAGGATAGCTCACCATTTATTATTAATATATGACACTGCTCATCAAATCTATATTGTATTAAATCATTATTTAGGTATAAAGATACACTATTTTGAATTTATAAGTAAAGTATATAGTGATGGTTTCCAATGTTATAATTTTGCTTCAGCATTTCAGTAATTAACATAGGTCCAAACTCATTGAAATATTGATAAGGATTATAAGTTCTTTCCTGCAATCCCTCATTTGGATATAACTCATTGTTTAGCGTCATAAACTTTCGAATTGTCGTTTCATGCTTGTTAAGTACTGTTTGTTCAACCTTTTGCTGTAAATACTCAAATTGCTTAAGATGATTCTCTTTATTTTTCCCAAGTATTTTATCTAACGGAAGATGTTGCTCTTCTAAATAAGATCGAAGCTCATCATATTTTTCTAAAAGCATCTGTTGCATCATTTGAATTTGACGCTTCGCTTCAGTATCTTGTACTTCAGCAACAAACTGTTCTTTAAGTTGCAATGCTTTCCCATCCCACACATCAGCAACATTCAAATGATGTTCACGCAATAGTTGTTCTACATGACGTGTGACAATCGTGATATGAAGACGCGGAGCAAAAATAGGCATTTGTAATCCTAATACCGAAAACGCATCCTTCAATGTTGCCCAGTACGCAAGTTCTCCTGGCCCACCCACAAATGCAAGCACAGGTAAAGTCATCTCCTGCATTAATGGTCTTGTTACAACATTATTACTTAATTGCTCAGGATGCTTGTTAGCAATTTCTAAAAGTTCTTCACGCGACATCTTAATATTTGCAGCTAAATTAACAAATAGCTGATTCTTTCTCTCCAATAGATGCCGTTCCCCATCTTCTACAAAAAATAGATTGGCCGCTTCATCTGTTGCCAATATAGGATTACCATAACCCGCACTTGCTAGCTGAGCTTCCTTCTCCGTTACTACCCTAGCAATTTCTTCATTATTACGAATGATGTGGGTAAAATTTTCACTCTCAGATCGACGGAATTTAAAGTCTGCCGCATCAATCATTAGTAAACCTTCATCTTCAAACAGTTGGTTCATGAGTCGCGCAAAGAAGTCCGTAAATGTTTCACTCTTATTCAGAGTATCCACTAATTGTTTAATAAGTATTTCAGTGAATTCTGTTTCACCAATATCTTTCACAATTGTATTTAACAATTGTGTCATAGATTCTTTGTTTATACTTGTTACAGAAGCCATTGTTTTACGTCTTGAACGTTCACTGTACGCTCTTTTTTTAATGTCAGCGCCATGGACTGTATACGTATGGTTAATTTCCTCTAAATCATGATCCTCTCCAGCTATCCAAAAAACAGGAACAACTGGTCGCTGAAGCTTCACACTTTGCTCTTTCGCTAATGTAATGACCGAAATCGCCTTATGCACCGAGTAAAGAGGGCCAGTTAATATACCCGCTTGTTGTCCACCGACAACCGCAACAGCTCCTTGCTCTAGCTGCTGTAAATGTTCATTCGCTTTCTTTGAAATACCAAGCGGCTCCATAAATTGACGGATGATGGCCGTTAATTCTTTTTGATCACGCGCATGCTCATCTAAGTATTGCGCTCGTTTTTCAAAAGATTTATCGTTATATTCATATTCAAAAAACTCATGGATAGCAGTATTTGGCGACCAATAATCTGCTAGCAAACGATTTTTTATGGGTACTCGGATTGACTCCAGTTTCATTTAACACAAACTCCTCTACTCACTAAATCATCTTCTTACTCTAAATAGGCTCATTATCATAACGCGTGGTTGATTTCCGTTCCGACTAGGCGCTTTCCTAGGGGCGTCCAATGAGCCGCTCAGGCCTACACGATGGAGGACACGAAGGCGTTATCACAGGACGTGATGCTCTTAGCCTTCGTTCCTCTACCGCTGATCCCCAAGGAGTCGCACAGTCTCCACACTCCAACCAACCAACTTATATTCCAGGTATACGTATCAACAAATGTCATGCACAACTTTTGGTGATAAGCCTCTTAACAAGCAAATTTGAAATAAATTCTTATAATATTTACTATTATGCGATTTACCCTTAGTATGTTATCAAACGCTAAAGTACATTGGAATTTATTTAATATTTTTTGCACATATAGAGTTATTACTAAAAACAATTTATAATGCTATCATTTTAACGCTTATGGCTTCAACATGAAAAGAAAATGCTTAGACAGCCTGTAAATATTCAATTACCGATTGAATAACACCTATTATACAAACAACAATATAGGCCGTACTTAGTACTAAAAATTGAAAGCGCCAAATTTTCCTAAGTAGCGATTTCACTTCAATCTCTTTTTTTGTTCGCCAATCAATATATGTAAAAACCATTGCCATCATTATCGCTAGCGTTACTAACAGAGCGCTAACATTAATATTCCATAGTACATCAATCGCTAGTGGTACTGAAAAAAACAAACACAATGTCGTCACGTCCGATGCTGCTCCAAAAGCATGAGTGCCTCGAAATTTAACCTTTCGACTAATTAAATAGACAATCATAAACAGGAGGATTGGACAAAAAATAACGACACTAATAACAATATGTAAAAAATCTTTCAACGTCTTTCACCGCTCTCCTCTATTGCAAGTACTTGGTGATATAAAGTACGTAAAGTAGGCAAATTACGACCGCCCGCTAGAGCTTTTTCTAGTATTACTCCAACAATCGTGTCAATTTCACTTTTTCTTCCTTGCATCCGATCCGCTAACATAGAGGATGTATTACTCGCTGTTTTTTCACATAAGTCTATCACTCCCAAAAAAGGTATAGCTTGTTCTAGACCTTCAAAAGCAGCTGTTAACTCTTGATAGATAGTTTGCATTAATAAAAATGCTTGCTTATTCGTTACTAACTCTCCATTCTTCACTTGTAAAACAGCCGTTAATGGATTAATCAAGCAATTGAATACAGCTTTCTCAAATAGCATTTGTTCAGCATTAACAGCCAATTCAACTGGATAAAAAGAATTTCCAAGTTGTAGCAACTCGTTAAATGCATCACTACTCCCTCGCTCTATCGCGATTTTACAAGCCCCTACACCTCTATGTCGTACGGTTGACTGATTTATCATTTGAGCACCAAATGACACAGCACAAAAAGCTATATTTTTTTGCGGTAAATGTAGTGCTTCATCGAAATGCGCTAAACCATTTTGCATAAACAGCAACGGTACTGAACTTGGTAATGAAGACAATTGTTCATAAAGCTTTTGTAATTGACCATATTTAACCGCAATTACTATTAAATCATGCTGTTGCAACTCTTCTATTTTCGTAGTTGAAGCAACCTTTTGAACCGTTTTCGTTCCATCAACATTCACTCGTGTTAAATACTTTGCATTAAGTTCATCCGCTTGTCCTTGCCTTCTTGCCACCAATGTCACAGAGATACCAGATTCAACTAAAAAACTTGCCGTTAACTGTCCTACAGCCCCAGCACCAATAATCGCTACATTCACAACACTCTACACCTCCCACATTTACAAATAGACACACTAAATAAAAGAACACCCTACTAAACAGCCCTATCATAAACGATCGTGACTGTCACTGTCTTTGCCCTCTCTACAGAAGGAGGTGCCTTAGATTTATTTCTAAGGCACCTCCTATGCAGGTTCTTTTATTATACACCAATCAAGCTTTTATGGTCAGTCAATGCGGGATAAATAATTGTCGAAACACTTAGCGTAGGATTATGTTTTCATTCAAGTTTAAACTCTTTCTAAGTAACTTACTCTACAGCACTTTTAACTTTCAATAGTTGCTACCTCATTTTAATCTTTCATTAAAGAATATCCTTGTTGCAACCACTTCACTAGTTTTTCATGCTCATTTTGTAATTCACGGTGCCTCATTTCAAGACTTTGATAGGCCTCTGTTAATTCATCAAAACTTGTCAATGCCAATTTCAAATGGCTACGCATAGATTGTTGCGGTTGATTGCGTACAGCTAGTAGTGACTGACTATATTGACCACGCAACGTTTTATTCCAACGGAAACCACATGCTTGTTTTGTACGACCTAGTTCAACAGCTGCCAATTCAAAAGCTTCTAGCTGCGTTTTGCCATTTTGCACATTATGCAACACAATTTCTGCTAATCTTTCATCGTCTTCCTTTGTCCATTGATCTTTTCTTTTTTTCAATTCCATAATCTATCACCCTCGCATTTTTTACTACTATATGCATGAGCGAGCAAAATAGAATCACTGAAATCAATTTCGCCTTGATGTTAAAAAAGACAGCGATTAGGTTTTGCTATAATCACTGTCGTTATACATTATTTATTGTTCTTCTTTGTTAGGAAATTAGCAACTGCCTCGTGATGAGCTTCACTTTCCCACAATTTTGCACATGTTCGAACTTCCTCCATAACACGCTCATACATATTACGCTCACGCCACTTACGAAGCTCAATTTCTTTATAGGCCTTATGAACAGAAGGATGAATTTTACGCATATGTTCAATAAAATCATTCAACGCCTCTTCTTTTGAACCTTCAAAAACACGCATTGCCCAACCAATTTCATATAGTAATTGCGCTGGATAAGGCTTCGCATCGACCAGCATCTTCATCGCACGATCATGGCGTAACCCTCGTTCGAATAAGTACGTGCCGCCACCCCAGCCGCTCGTTATTGCTAATGTCCCTTGTATAAAACCACACTTCGCATGACTTGCCACTAGACGAAAATCGCAAGCTGTCGCAATCTCACAGCCTCCACCAACTGCTGTTCCATTTATCAATGCAATCGTCGGCACAGGCAATGTTGCAAGGTCATATAGTATTTCGCCCATCTTACCTAACATCCCAAACGCCTCATCCTCAGTTTCAAGCGAATGGAATTCAGATAAATCTCCACCCGAGCAAAATGATTTATCCCCCGTACCCGTCACGACTAAAAAACGCACATCATCATGATTCCGAATATATGTAATGACTTCTTGAAGACCATCCATCACCTCATCGTTGACAGCATTTCTCTTTTCCTCTCGATTAATCGTAAAAGTCATGATACCTTCTTTGTTATCAATTATATAAGCCATACTATTTCCCCCTTTGTCCCATTGGATAGATTGTATCATACAATTATTATAGTACTATATATCTTTTCGTCATTGACGAAAGATTCCGTCTTTTTGAACTAACAAAAAGACTAGTAAAGAGCCATGGTCTCTCTACTAGCCTTTTAAGTGAGCAAACACTGTATTATTTGCTTACTACTTCTTTACCTTTGTATTGTCCGCAAGCTTTGCAAACACGGTGTGATAATTTTGCTTCACCACAGTTTGGGCAAGCTACCATACCAGGTACAGATAGTTTGAAATGCGTACGACGCTTTCTTTTTGCAGTTTTAGAAGTTCTTCTAAATGGTACAGCCATTGATGGCACCTCCTTACAGATCGTCTATTCGTCTGTTTGATCAAAATACTTAGCTAAATTAGCAAGTCTTGGATCCACTTTTTGTTCATCAGCTTTTTTGTGTAGTTTAACGTCTTCATCTGTTGCGTAAGACCAGTTTTTACCACCCTGCATTTGCCCTTCAGTATTATCCTTGAACACTTGCATAGGTACCTCAAGAAGCACTAACTCCTCAAGAACTGGCTTCATGTCGATTACTTCACCATCAAGATAGTGAATATCTCCGCCATCTTCCCCTCGTTTTTCTTCGTCAATCCAGCTGAAAACTTCAACTGTCTCAACTTCGATAGGAAACTCAACATCTTCCCACGTGCGTGCACATGGTAATGTTAACGTCGCCGCCACAGTTAGCTGACATGTCATTTGCGATGCACCGAAAGTACATAGCCCTTTTACATGAACGGGCGAAATTGCTCGAATATCCTGGTTTCGCTCCATCACCTCGTCCAACTGGACACAGGCATCGATTGGCATCCCGTTTTGGCGGTATTTAGATAATTGATGAATTGACCATTTCATTCGTTTAATCACCTCGAGACAACACTGTTGATTATATAATGTGTAAAAATAGATGTCAAGATAATTTCTTGTCACCACAATAAAACCCACCTATAATTATATATTATGAAAAGCGTATTTGCTCCAAACCGTTCTAAATAAGCAACAGACTCCAAATTTACTGAGAACGAGAAGCAAATAATTTTGATAAAGGGGGCTTAAATAATGCAAGCAGTCGGAATAGTTGTTGAATACAATCCTTTTCACAATGGACATGCCTATCATTTGGAACAGGCAAAAAAAGTAGCACAAGCGGATATAGTCATCGCTATCATGAGTGGGAATTTCTTACAGCGCGGTGAACCAGCCATGGTCGATAAATGGACACGCACACAAATGGCTCTAGCAGGTGGTGTTGATATCGTCATCGAGCTACCTTATGTCTATAGTACCGCACCTGCAACTGATTTCGCAAAAGGAGCCATTTCCTTACTATCTGCAATTGGTTGCGATTCTTTTGCCTTCGGAAGCGAAGATGGTTCCATTCAACCCTTTATGAATACGTTTCAGCTCATTAAGAATCATCGCACTGAATATGACGCTTTTATTAAAGAAAGCCTTAAAACGGGTGCAAGCTATCCTAAAAGTCTACATTATGCCTATGAACAGCTTTCTCAAAAGTTTCCTGCTACATACATTGATTTGGCACAACCAAACAATATACTCGGTTTTCATTATATTGAGGCAGCCATGGCATTAGATAGTAAGATTAAACCTTTAACGATCCCTCGTATTGCTGCAGGTTACCACGACGCTTTACAAGAAGGTTCATCCATTGCTAGTGCCACAGGAATACGTAAGGCTCTATCAACAACCAGTGCTCTACAAAGTGTCCAAGACGTTCTCCCTAAAGCATCGTTTGATTATTTAACTGATTGGCATGGAAAATACGGTAAATTTGCAAGTTGGGATACTTTTTGGCCTTTCTTACAGTTTACACTTATTCGGCACACACCTAAGGAACTTACTCGCTACGCTGAAGTAACAGAAGGAATTGAACATGCTCTAATTAAAGCAGCGAAAACAAGTCATTCATTCAGCAGCTTTATGGAGAAGATTAAATCAAAACGCTATACTTGGACACGACTTCAGCGTATGCTCACACACATTTATACTGGATTTACAAAGGAACAACTGCAAAGCTTTAAGGCACCATCTAACATTCGTTTACTTGGTATGAGTAGAGAGGGACAAGCCTATTTAGGAATGCATAAAAAAGACATACCTTTACCTTTGATCAGTCGTGTTGCAGCTATGGACAATGCTATGCTTGCTGTGGATATTCATGCAGCAGAGGTATACAATTTAAGTATGGAACACGGAACAAAAGAACAAAGTCTTCCTAAAGATTATCAAACACCACCGATTCGTTTTTAAGTAATTAATTTTAAAAAAAATACTTCTAATTCACACCAAAAGGATGCCAGAAATTCTTCTAGCATCCTTTTTTAACTGGTTAATATTGCGAAATAAAGGAATCAACTTTGGTTCATCACCATAAGGTAATGGATGACATTTGTTGACATATCATATGCCTATATAAGTTGATTGGAGTGGAGACTGGGCGACTCCTTGGGGATTAGCAATAGAGGAACGAAGGCTAAGAGCATCACGTCCTGTGATAACGCCTTCGTGACCTACATCGTGTAGGCCCGAGACCCTGCAGCGAAGCGAAGCGGCTCATCGGACGCCCCCAGGAAGCTTTGCACTGTGCGAAAGCGAAGCGACAGCATTGTTTTATCTGTGCGAAAGTGAAACGACAGCAACAACAAAGCGCCCAGTCGGAACGGAAATCAACCCCACGTTATGGTAATAAGCCTTTATTTCGGTGGTAACTGTTTTAAATATTCGATTGCATCATCAACTGTTTTAACTGGAACTATTTTCATTTTTGTACCAATTTCTTTAGCAGTCTTTACTGCTGTAGCATAATTAGATTCAAGCTCGGGATATTTAGCTTTCATTTCTGGAGAAATTTCATCATCTGGCGCAAAAAAGATTTCCATACCATCTCGATCCGCAGCAATGACTTTATAGTCTATTCCACCAATTCTTCCAACAGAGCCATCAACCAACATTTCCCCCGTACCTGCAACAGCATAGCCTTTTGTTAAATCTTCTTCGAGAAGTTGATCTAAAATTTCTAATGTAAACATTAGCCCAGCAGACGGACCTCCAATATCCTCTGTTTTCATAGACACCTTTGGATCCGTTTCAATAGACTTACTTTCCGCATACGTAATACCTAGACCAGCTCTTTTCTCTTCTGATTTAGGGATTTCCTTTAATGTAAGCGTTACTTCTTGTTCTTGTTGATTACGTATAAATTTAATAGTCACCTTATCTCCAAGTTGCTTTGGCTTCAAAAGATCTACAAGCATTTGTTGGTTCCTAATTTTTTGCCCATCAACTTCAATAATTTCATCACCAGCTTTTAATAGATTATCCGAAGCACCGCCCTCTAGGACATTTAATACAAAAACACCGTTGAAGATAACTTTTGTTTGAATACCAGCCTTTTGAAAAGCTACATACTTTGCATTAAATTGTGAGTCTGACATTAATTTAAGCTGTCGAACATTATATTCCTCTTCATCCTCCAATGGATTTCGAACTTGACTAATATCCATTATTTTTTGATGTTTTTGTGTTTTCGCCCACAAATATGAAAAAGGCGTTGCTTGCTGCATAGCCACTGTCATTAAACTCATAGATCCTTTGTTTTCCGTGTGGTCATTTTCAACGGCAACAAATTTACTGACATCATAAGCACTTCCAGGTTTCATAATATAAGCGTCTAGACGGTATAACATAAAAAAACAAATCAAGACGAGTAACAATGCATAAATACTAATTTTTTTCTTCATTTAGAAGAACACCTCCTAGGACGCTCGCAAATCCATACGTTCATGTTTTTGCCTTTTTTACATATATTGATTTTAGCATTTGCCTATGTGAATGACAAAAAGTTGAAACGAGATGATAACATGTATGCGACAATTCAAATAGCGATTTGCATAGTTCTTATTCTATTACTCTTGTTATTCCCACAAACAGCTCATAATGGTACTGATTTAGGTTTAACCCTTTTTATGGATGCGCTATTCCCTTATTTATTACCCTATCTTATTTTAACACAATGGCTTCTCCGTTTAACGGCTCCTATGCGAACGAGAACAAAAAGAGCTTCGTTATACGTACAAGCCTATATTATTAGCGCACTCGGGGGATATCCATCTGGAGCAACAACAATCGTTTACTTAAAAAACAGTGGGCAACTACATCCAAAAGAAGCAAATTTTTTATTAGCTGTATGTCATGCGCCAAGTCCACTTTTCGTGTTGGGTTTTGTAAGCCTCGATTTATTACAAAGTAATACGTTCGGATGGTTGTTTTTATGTTTACTACATAGTTTTAATATTTGTTGTTTAATAACGGGTTACTTCTTATTTCGTAAAACGGATCCTCCTAGCATCTCCATACACAATACACCTTTGCATACAGCACCATTCTCTGAAAGCATAAAAGAAACAGCACCAACAATACTATTAGTTGGAACGACAATAATTTTTTTCACTACCATCCAGACGATCGTTCAGCAAGGCTTAGATTCACTGATACCCAAACTTCCCTATATAGCCGAACTTTCCATTGCCGCAATTCTCGAAGTTACAAATGGTCTTAAAATGACCGTCTCGGCTTTTCCCAATCTTTCATATTTACCATTACTAGTTGTTATCTTGTTAACGATGCAAAGTATAAGCATCCACTTACAAATTTTTGTTATTGCGAAATCAGCCAAGCTTTCCGTTCGACCATATATAAAATTCCGCCTACTTAGCATAATCATTGTACCCACTATTTATGCTCTTTTTTTCTTAAAATAACTAAGGCTCATCAACATAACGTGTGGTTGTTTTCCGTTTCGACTAAGGGCTTTCTCAAGGTGCCGACTGAGTCACTGTGGCATAAGGGCATTGGCGAATGATGTTTTTACCCTTCGTTCCTCTACAGGCTCGCTATAGGGCACGAAAAGGAGAAATCCGGTCGACATTCACCCTTAGAAAACGAGTAGCTCATAGCGTAAATTAGCGTCCCCTAATTAACATGACACATCAAAAAAGGATGCCTTAAAATAAGACATCCTCTTTGTATTTTATTTGGTAAAATCATACTTTTCTTTTAAGGCTGCCACAACACAAACAGGAACCAGTTCCCTGACATCACCACCATATTTCGCAACCTCTTTGACGATGCTTGAGCTTAAGAATGAATATTGATTTTTTGTCATAATGAAAAATGTTTCGATGGTTTCATCAAGAAAACGGTTCATCGACGTAATCTGCATTTCGTATTCAAAATCCGAAACAGCACGTAAACCACGGACAATCGCCTTTGCTTTTTTTTCCTTAGCATAGTCTATTAACAGTCCAGATGAACTCTCAATGCGTACATTGGGCAATGTTTTAGTCACCTCAGCCATTAAAGCCATGCGCTCTTCTACTGAAAATAATGGTCGCTTTGATGAATTATTTAAAACAGCAACATAAACTGTGTCAAATACATCTGCCGCACGTTTAATAATATCTAAGTGGCCAAATGTCACCGGATCAAAACTTCCAGGAACTACAGCAATTTTCTCTGACAACTTATTCTCCCTCTTCCTCTGCACAACAATCATTTCGTCTTGGCGTAATTGTAGCTGTCACTTCGTTAATGTGAAGCTCTTAGCCTAAGTACCTCTATTCAGTAGGTGTTTGGACATCCACTGAATGAAGATAAACAGAAATAATCGTTCCGCCATAAGTTTCTTGTCTCTTTAATACAAAATCCCCAAAACTTTGTGGTAATTCTACTTCTTTTGCATGCTCACATAAAATAATGCCATCATGCTGAATCTTATTATTGTCAACAAGTACCTGCACTAAGTCATAATACTCTTGATGATGGTATGGTGGATCTAAAAATACTAATTTAAACGTAATATCACGTTTTAATAACGCTTTCACAGCACGCTTCGCATCTATACGAAAGAGCTCAGAATAATCCTCGTAACGACATTTTTTTATGTTTTCCTGTAACACTTGGAACGCCTTTGCATCCTTTTCAATAAAAACGGCGTGCTCAGCTCCTCTACTTAAAGATTCGATGCCTAAGCCACCGCTTCCTGCAAATAAATCGAGCGCAATGCCTCCATCAAAGAATGGACCAATAATATTAAAAATGGATTCCTTCACTTTATCTGTTGTAGGTCTCGTCGTGTTTCCTGCAATGGCCTTTAACGGCATCCCTTTACGTTCTCCTGCTACAACTCTCATGTAGTCAAATCACCATACTTTCTTTATTCCATATATCAATTTCACCTTGGCGTAATTGCGTCCAGATTTTGAATTGTGCCTGTACAATCCAAAATCTGAGACATCCGCCAGAAGCTTTAGATAAAAACATTTTTGCAGCGAAAGTCAAACCTCCGCTGCAAAAATTTATTCTTGTTGTTCTTGAGTTATAATTTGGATACGATCATCACTTTTTTGTAATTCTACTAAAAATAATCGTTGTAGCCAAGCTTCTTCAACATAATAATGATTGGCAATTTTAATAATTGGTTCTGAAATAGTAGAATATCTACGTTGATTGAATACATAAAATCCAGGCTCGTTCGGGAATCGGAAAATGCGATTATCACTATTTACATAATACCCATTTTTGCCTTCACCAGCAGTATAGCCTAGATACGGCAACAATGTATCAGCAGTATATAATACTTGTCCTTCATGGAGAATAACATGAACATCTTCTTTTAAAACGTCATTAACGTAAACACTTCGCTCATCCTCAAATAACAGTGGGTATGTGCCATTTTCTTGTGCCGCATTTAACTTAAAATAAGACGTTTTTGCTTCTAACACCTCTGATAAAAGCTTGTCCATTGTATCAGGAGAAATCGGCTCTTCTCCAAGCTCATTCAGAGCCTCCTGCCATGCCGCCTCTTGATCAGCTGTCATATATTCTTTTAACGTCTTCACGATATCCTTTGTTTTTTCTGAACCAATCGTATCCTTCACTAGATAGGATGCCAAAACTTCCGGCAACCATGTTGGCGAATCTTTAAACTTATATTGTGACTTTATTTGAGACATTATAACTTCTTGCTCAACAGCTTGTTCAGTTAGTTCTGGCAAAAATAAAAGTCGATCATCATGTTCTTTCGCTGGACTCTTCTCTTGAATAATAGCAACGTGTTCGTCATTCAAAAACTGTAAATTTTCTAATGACGTTAAGAAATCCTTTGAAATAGCTTCCGGTGCATAAATAGATAACACAGGGGTTTGCTCTTGTACCTTTAGATTACCCGCTTGCCAATAAATATCACGAACTGTACCACTTCCACTAAACATTGTATAGTTAACAAGTGATAGTTGTTGCTGACCTACTAAAGGCAAGCCAGTTATCCACTGACCAACAATTTTACTATCAGTTGAAATATGTACAACAGAATAAGACGCTTCACCATTCGTTAATGTAGCGAAAGCATTTTGGATGAGCATTTTATCTTTTAAGCCACCCTCAATTGGAATTATGTATGAAACAGATTGCGATTTAGTCTCTCCTTTTTTAAAGTATGAGACTTCTTCTGATAAACGACCACAACTTTTTTCATTTTCGATAAAGCAACTAGGATTTACCGCATTTTCTGGCCATTTTATATTCACCTTTTGGTTTGGTAAATTTTTAAAATGTTGGCGAATATCCAAGCTATTTTCCCGATAGACAATTTCGATCTCTTGCGAATAATGGAATTCGCCATTTCCTGTTTCTAAATCAGATGAATAAGCATGGTACTGGAAAAATAACGTTCCGGTAATGATTAGTGCTAGTATGGAAAAAAAACTCATTGCAAATTTCATGTGCTTGACCTCCCGCAGCATGATACTATGTGTATTGGAAAGGATGTGCAATTATTATGCCACAACAATTTATAGAATTAGGTGAGGGCTATGGTGATGTTTATGAGCTACTTGAAATAGTAAGAACCAATCAAGATCGCTTCCACCAAGCCTTTATACTAACCTCCACAAAAGAAGAAAAAAAGTTTGCTTCTTTAGCAGTCGCTTTAAAACCAGTCGGTGACAGTAAATTCATGCCGATTTATATTTGTCGAGAAGGCATCCCTTTTAATGAGGAGCAGCCTTCAAAGCGACAAAAAATGTTCGAAGAAAGTATTAAACAACTAGATCGAAAAGCGGTTGTTGTAGAAATAAAGCACTCATCTATATTTTCGGAATCAAAACTATTTTATCAATACTTAATCGGGATAATGAGACTTCATCACTATATTCCAGCATTAGTGTAATATTATAGTCCTACTTTATAGTCATATTCCTTCGCTTTATCTGGTTTTGCATTTTCAAACTCAGTTTTAACGAATGGTCGATAAGACTTCACAACGTCTTTCACAAATGGAAGGCGTTGTAATTTTGTTGTCATTGTTTCAATTTCCTCTCGCTCGCAATAAAGCACTACATATTTTTGCCTCCGAGAAATATAAAGAACATGCCCATATTTTCGAAGAGACTTCGCATGTTTTAATTGATGGACGTAAACGATTAGCCCTTGTCGTTCGTTCATATATTATTCCCTCATTTCTTACATAAAAGAATACCATAGACCGGAAAATGATAGCAACAGAGTTTAGCTGACAGAACGCTCATTTTTCCGTTATAATAAAAAAGCATACAACGTTGATTCAGAGTTTTACTTTCACTTATACAAGTTAATAAGGAACTAGAGTTTGAACTTCACTGATTTTATTTGTTCACAAAAAATTCTGTAAGTGAATTTGCCAGTACTTTTTATATCATTTTATTGTTAAGGAGGACGAATATGGGTAAGAAAACAAAGATTGCGCTCGCAATTGCAGCGGCAAGTGCAGCTGCTTGGGCAGGTAGTAAAGCTATTTCTAAACCTCAACAACGAGAAAGTAAACAAGCATTACAATTCGATCATCCAGTTATTCTTGCACATCGTGGCGGTGCCGATTTAGCACCTGAGCATACAATGCCTGCTTTTGAGAAAGCCGCACAGTTAGGTGTTGACGGCTTTGAAATAGACATTCGCTTAACTAAAGATGAGGAAATCATCGTATTCCACGATGATACTGTTGAGCGTACGACAGATGGCTATGGTCTTGTTGCAGACATGACTTTAGCAGAAATAAATGCATTAAACCACGGTTATCAATTTGAAGATTTGGATGGGGAATTTCCTTATCGAAATGAAAAAATAGACGTCGTAACGTTACGTGATCTACTAGAAAATTATCCAAATATGTTGATAAATATTGATATTAAAGATGCACCAGATACGTATGAAGGAAGTTTAATGCCCTCTAAACTATGGCGTTTAATTGAAGAGCTTGGTGCAGAGAATCGAGTAGTTGTCACAAGTACTTACGGTGAACAGATAGATCGCTTTAATCTATATGCACAAAATCAAGTAGCACTCGGTGCAGGTGAATCAGATGTTCGTAAAGCATTCGCCTCTTTCTCAAGCCAATTTGGACATTTATATCACCCAAAAGTAGATGTATTCCAAATACCGCCAAAATCAGGAGTTATTGCACTGGATTCACCGAAGTTTATTCAGTTTTTAAACAACTTAAACATCCCTGTTCACTATTGGACAATCAATGACGCGGCAACAATGAACAAGTTAATTCACAACGGCGCAAAAGGTATTGTTACTGATCGACCTGATATTGCTGTAGAACTATTACAAAAAAATGAATACTAGAATGGAGCTTACTCTCTATTTCTAAGCTAGTACTAGATAGATACTAGATTACTACATGAATTGGTAAGGGCCACTTTTAACAGCCCTTACCTTTTATTCAATATTCGGTCTTTTTCACCCATTATGCCACGAATCCCGCTATATTCAAGGAATTTGATTGTGGCTCTCACCCCATGCATTTTTTAAACAAAGCTTTTATTTCAGATAATATAATACTGTATCTGTCACATCTCGTAATGTTGCTGTTCCGCCCAAATCGGCTGTTTTAACACCTTGTGCTAGTGTCGCTTCTATTGCATTTAGTACGCTTGTGCCAAGCTCATGATAGCCTAAAAAATCAAGCATCATTTTACCCGTCCAAATTTGTCCAAGTGGATTGGCTATCCCTTGACCTGCAATATCAGGTGCAGAGCCATGGACTGGTTCGAACATAGATGGATATTGTCGCTCAATATTTAAATTTGCTGCAGGAGCAATTCCGATACTCCCCATAATTGCACCACCTAAATCTGTTAAAATATCGCCAAATAAATTTGATGCAACGATAACATCAAAGTTATCTGGCTTCATTACTAAAAAGGCAGCTAAAGCATCAATATGATTAGATACTTGTCCTATGTTCTCATAATCTTTACCTACTTGCGCAAATACTTCATCCCAAAAAGGCATACTGTATGTAATTCCATTCGATTTTGTGGCACTTGTAACATGCTGACGTCGAGTTTTCGCCATTTCAAATGCATACCGCATCGCACGTTCTGTACCCTTCCTTGTAAAAATGGCATTTTGGATAGCAATCTCATCTTGTCCACTATGTATTCTGCCACCACTTTCAGCGTACTCTCCCTCTGAGTTTTCACGTACAACGACAAAATCGAAGCCGTTTGGGTTACGTAACGGCGAAGGCAAACCTTGAAGTAGCTTTGCTGGACGTACATTAATAGATTGTTTCATCTCACGGCGAATTTTAATAAGTAGTCCCCATAATGAAATGTGATCTGGTACTAAATCTGGCATGCCAACCGCACCTAAGAAAATTTGATCATAATCTTTCAATATTTCAATACCATTATCCGGCATCATTTTACCTGTCTCTAAATAATAGTCACAGCCCCATGGGAATGTTGTCCATTCAAATTCAAAGCTTCCATCTAATTGAGCAGCTTTATTAAGAACTTCTATCGCCGCTGGTACAACCTCTTTACCTATGCCATCTCCTGGTATAACGGCAATTCGATAAGTTTTCATTTCTTTATCCTCCTTTTATTTCTATATTGCTTATTCAATTACTATACAATTTTCCCGCAACTATTACACCCCGCAGTCGCAGTAGTATTGTATATAGAAAAAAGACTGTATACAAACTCATAATTCATCGAGTTTGTTACAGTCTAAAAAGAAGTATTACTTAGTTTATGCAGAGCAAGAGCAAGAACCGCCTGAGCCACATCCTCCGCCGCAGGAAGAACCTGATGCAAAGAACGGATTACTTACAGGAACTTTCACTGCTTCTGATACAGTTTTCCCCATAAGTAGACTTATCTCGTCAAGCAAATCTTGAAAATCATTTTCAGCAATCTTTAAGGCCGAAACTTTTTCATTTAAATCGAGCGCGCGCTTTTGCTGACGAATCGATTTCATAATTGTATGATAGTCCGGATGATATTTTCCGAAACGTTGTACATCTTCGTACTGCTCTTTTATGCGATTAAATGAGTAAATAGCTTGAACTAATTGGGCATCGCTATAAACAGCATCATACGCTTGTTGCAGCGTTTTCGCAGGCTCAGAGGAAAGAATCATCTCACAAAGCGCATCGGCCTCATCCAAAATGATTACCCAGTCAGAGGTGATCATCATATTTAATTCCCCCAATCTCTTTCCCATCATAACAGATTTTGTGGTAATTTTACATTATTGATATTTTTAAATAAGGGAGTTTTCTAATTGGTCACATCGTCTAAAGGACAAATAGAAGAATTACTAGCAGATATTTTACAAAACAGTACAGCTGAAGATGAGGAAGTTTTACTGCATTTATTGTCAGGACTTCGTGATAAACAACAAGGTATCCATCGCCGTTATATTAATGCTGCCTTACATATGGTTGGCAAATTTGAAGCTGAGATTAGCGAGGTTCGTATCCCCATTACACCCGTTATCCATAATACCATTAAGGTTCCACATGGAGGAATTATTGCAACAATTGCAGATGCAGCAATGGGAGGGCTTGCTTCGCGTTCTGTACCAGAAGGCTTTAATGTGGTCACAACTAATATCAATGTCTCTTACATTGCCACAACAACGAACAAAGAACTAATCGCTCGTGGACGTTTCGTACATAAAGGACGTCAAACACTTGTGATGGAATGTGATATTGAAGATGAGACTGGGCGAAAACTTGCGATTGCGACCGCTACTTTCTTTGTCATTCAACGCCGTCCTTAGTCATAAGATTTAAAAAGTAATCTCGAATACATTGTTGATCGGAAAAAGGGAATTTTTGATTTTTTATTTGTTGAGTCTGTTCATGCCCTTTTCCGGCAACTAATACAATATCGCCTTTTTCTGCCTTTGCTAATGCCTTATGAATAGCAATGTTTCGATCTAGATAGATTTCATAGTATTGCTGTTCAGTAAAACCAGCAATAATACTTTCATTAATTAGGATAGGATCTTCATCACGTGGATTATCGGTTGTTAAATAAATGATATCAGCATACTTACTAGCTACCGCTCCCATCGCAAATCGTTTGGCCTTATCTCGATTCCCCCCGCAGCTAAATACGAGGTAAAGCGTTTTCGAACTATCAAAAGTTTGTAAAACAGCCTGTAATGCTTCTGCAGTATGCGCATAATCTACATACACATCAATTCCAAATGCATTGTCTATTTTTTCAAGCCTTCCTTCTGGTAGCCTCAACAACCACATATGCGCTGCTATTTCATCAATGGAAAAACCTAGACGCCACAAAGTCATTAACGCAGCTACAGCATTTTGTACATGATACTTACCAACAAAAGGAATTTCTACAATATGCTCACTTGATGAAGTTTGTAAACAAAGTACTGTTTTTCCAGTGGATTCACTGACAATTTGGATATGTAAATCATTGTGATTATCAAAGCCAAATGAGCAGGATTTTTTCTTATCATAAATACCGACAGAACGGCAAAAATT
This sequence comes from Lysinibacillus sp. TE18511, assembly GCF_054062295.1. Lineage (NCBI taxonomy): Bacteria > Bacillati > Bacillota > Bacilli > Caryophanales > Bacillaceae > Lysinibacillus > Lysinibacillus sp. TE18511. The sequence continues at coordinate 31,467 of NZ_JBSSFD010000018.1, read as the reverse complement.
ATCATCTCCATTTAATACTAGCTTTTTTGATAAATCTGCCAATCTTTTTTTCGCACGTTTATATGCCTCAAGTCCTCCATGATCTTCTAAATGGTCCTCCGATAAATTTAAAAATACGCCACAATCGATATCACAATGATCAAGTCTATGTTGCTGTAACCCCATCGATGAAGCTTCTAAAACAACATGTGTAACACCATTTCGTACACATTGCTTTAAAATCGGATGTAACTCTTTTGCTTGCAATGTTGTTAATTGCTCATACTTTGTTTGTTGTTTCTGTTCATTAATGAAAAATCCTACCGTTCCAATAACTGCTACATTTTTATGTAAGGCTCTTAACAACTGGCTCACAAAATGACTGACTGTTGTTTTACCATTTGTACCTGTAATCGCAATTACTGTTAATGCTTCTGCTGGAAAGGCTGAAAGTTTTGCACTCGCATACGATAAAAATAACGATGTATTCGGAACCCACACAAAAGGTATGTTTTGATCGGTACTAGGTAGTGAGATACTTTCCTCTGATACTATGGCGGCAGCACCCCGAGCTATTGCTTCATTTACAAAGCGGCTTCCCGATGTTTTCTTCCCCTTACGAACAATAAAAATATTTCCAGGCTTGATTGCCTGTGCATAATCCTCAACGCCCGTAATAATTGTGCGAATCGATCCTCCAGTCACGCTACATGGCCAGTCTTTCAATAGTTCAGCTAATTGCAAGCTTCATTCCCCCTTTCAGTTCTCTATCATATGACGGCGTATGTATCAGTGTGACGGAAAATCTAAGCGGTCATTGTGCTTATCTTTTTCGTATAAAATGAAAAGACTGAAGATAAACTTGATTGTGCCAAGTTTATCTTCAGTCTTAGATTTATATGTATCCCGCGTTAACATCTGATTGGTGAAGACTAATAATCAGCGAGGATGAAGAAAACCCCACTGATTAAAGTTTCACTTTATCCCGCGTTAACGGGCAGTAATTTATCTGTACCATATAAACTGCCTGTAAACGCCCGATTGGTGAAGACTAATAATCAGTGGGGTTGAAGAAAATCCCCACGATTAAAATTTCACTTTATGGTGATGATTCATCAATATTTTCTACTGGTTCCTCAGTGTCTTTATTCTCACTATCCAGCTCCTGAGAAGAAGGTTCTAAAAATATTTGTGTATAATAGTTTAAAAATACGCCAGATCCTACTGTAGTATATTTATCATTTAATATAACCTTTCGATGCTCAGGAGAATTAAGCCAACCATGCATTGCTTCGATCGCATCAAAATAATCAGTTGCAAGATTTTCATTGGCCTCACTATAGATGATTTCCTGTGTTTCTAATCTCTTTTTTAAATCTCCATTTGTTGGTGATTCATGTCCAAGAAAATTTTGAACCTTCATATCTTCACTATGCATTTTTGCTACTTCTTCTAATGACTCATCAATTTCTACTACAGGTAAATCATGATGAACCCTTGTTACATTTATTAAATCGTCTAACTGTCTAGCATTCGCTTCATTAATTTCCTGCTGTAAAAACGAGGAAGGTGGCGTTGATGTAACAAGCTCGCCTTGATAAGTCATTTCATAAGGCTGATGAAGAGCAAGCGTTTTACTATTAGTAAAGCGTATTCCTTGTAGCTCACTTGTTTCTCTATCTATATAGAGTTGCGCAAAAAGCCCATCGAATTTTACAAGCAATCGTGTCTGCATATCTTCTTCACTCATTGAGAAAACGAAAATATTTTCACCCACACTCGCAGATACTTCATAATCAATGAGTGTCATTCGGTAAATATCATCGCGCTTCTGTCCAATTTTAAACGGATAAGCATCTAGATCTTCACCAGCTATGTAAACTTGTGTCACAACATTATTTTGAACGCCTACCATAAAAAATGTAGAAGCACTTGCATTATAAACCCACCATTCATAGCCAAAGGATGATGGTTCTTTCCGAGCCGGTTTACCGTATTTATCCAAAACTTTCTTTGCTTCTTGACCGATTAATGTCGACATCCCACTTTTTGGGCGTGTCACCGCACCTACTTCAGGCTGCTTTAACTCGGTTTTAGGAATAACATTTGAATTGGCATTCGGACCTTTTAATGGCTCGTTTTCCCGTGGTGTATTAAAAAACATAAAGCCAATCAACGCAATTGCAGCACATGCCATAAAAATGCGAAATAAAGCTTTCATATTTGACTCCTTTTCATCGCCATTATTCTGTAAATTATTATATCAATTGTAATTGGGTTGACACAATGTTGTCATTGCAACAATGTTAAATATGCTCTATTATAAAAATGAGCGTATACTTTGTACGAGAACCTAAAGGAGGATTATAGATGTATTTTGAAAATACTAACCTTGAAAATTTAACAGCTGATCAAGAACTTATTGTAAGCATCATGAAACAAAATGGTTTAGAATGTGATGGCGGCTGGGACTACGAACGTATGACATTTGATAAGCGTTTCGATACTCGCGAGGGACGTTACTACCTACGTGTATTTGCATATGCAAAATCTGGTGATGTTGGTGCACACGATGCAATCCTAACATTAATGAAACCAGTACTTGGTAAGTACTACTATCCACACGGCGTTGAGTATGGAGATGACGAAGTTTTCCCAGCTCATCTTGTAAAAAAATGTGAAGAAATCTTAAAAAAGGTTAAATTAGACCTAGAAGCTTTTAAAATTCAAGCGTAATTTTAGATAGTTATTTCACGGTGCATGTCGATTAAATATTCGGAATCATTTTATCATTTATCTGTCAGACGGTGACAGTACATCAAGTTGGCAACAGCATACAGTGCAATAGCTATATCTGAAAAGACTGGTGGTCCAGTCTTTTTTATTTTGAGTAAAAATATTATTTCTTCTCATACTACCTATATCTTTAACATGATGTAGGTGAGATAAATGTTACAATACTTTAAAAGTCCTTTTTTTCGTCATCCAATAATCGTTATAGCTATCACGATTGCAATTCTTTGGGTTATATCCTTGTCATTACCAATACTACTTGCCTACGTAACAGCTTTACTATTAGAACCTGTAATCATACGAATCAGTAAACGATTCCGAAAAAAACGCAAAGTAGTCGCCTCCGTTTTTTTTATGTTCTTTTTATGTATGACATTACTATTATGTATTCTCGTTATATTTATAAGTTGGAAACAATTTTCAACATTTATCATTCAAATTCCAGAGTATCTTAATCAGCTATCAGCCATATGGATTCAAATACAATCCAAACTTTCCAATTATACTTATCAATTGCCCTTAGATCTAGTTATACAAATTCAACTTATGATAGCACAGGGCCTATCCGCAATCGAAAAATTCGCACTTTCTTTAACAAGTGTGAATGTTTGGTCATCTTTACTTACGTATATAGCTTCACGTTTGTTTGATATTTTTGTTTATTGGATTGTGTTATACATGTTCCTTTTAGAATTACCAACTATTAATCGTAAAATGTTAATGCCCATTCCCTTCCACTACCATCAAAAAATACTATTTATTGGACAACGTGTAAAACTTGCATTATTTGGTTTTATAAAAGCACAATTTTTAGTTAGTATTTGCATTTTTGCTATAGCTTTTGGAACCTTTTATTTTCTTAAAACACCTTTCCCACTTATTTTAACACTCTTACTAGTCATTTTAGATTTCATTCCTTTTTTAGACTCATTTATGTTGCTGATTCCTTGGGCAATTTACAAAGCCTTTACAGGTGATTATGTCTTTGTTGCTGTTTTAGTCATACTCACAATCGTACTATTTTTAGTTAGACGTATGATTGAGCCTAAAGTAATCGGAAATAAAATCGGACTGTCTTCACTGACAACTTTTATTGCAATGTTTATCGGTTATGAAATATTTGGGTTTTTCGGTATTTTAATTGGTCCTTTACTCGTTGTTGTGTTTCTTTCTCTATTTAATCAAACATCTATAAAAAATCTCCCACCTTCTCAAGAATAAGGAGGGAGATCTTTTTTTATCAATTATACCTCGGCATAATTGTGTCCGGAAGCTTAAGCCTATCCGCTGAAAGAAGTTAGAAGCCAAAAATAGCTTTAATGGCAGATGTTGTTTCACCTGGTTCGAATAAAACATATAGTAAAAAGTATACTAAAACTCCAGTAATCGCTACGAAGAACCAAATAATACTTGTAATCGGTCCAATACGACGGTGAAGCTTGATATTAGTTTTTAAACCAGAAATAATGCTAACAATACCAAATACTGCTCCTACTGTCGCTAGGGTAATATGGAAAATCAAGAAGAAAGTATAATATGGTTTTAAATCTTCTCCTCCACCAAACGCTGTATTACCAATAAAGACTGTACGTGAAACATAAATGATAAAGAAGGTAAGTGCAGCAACCCCTGCAGCTAACATTACTTTTTTATGTGCTTCTACCTTTCTTTTTATTATTAAGCCCCAACCAATAGCCACAAGTACAGCACTGATAACGATGAATGATGTACTTATAGTAGGCAAAATTTGCAATTCCATTCACAAAACTCCTTATACAAAGTAAATTTCTATTTTACAATTGATGTTGCTGCTGACTTTCCCATTTCTTTTGATGTTCTTTTAACGCATCAGCTGTAATTTTATCAGGATCCTTTTGTTCTGACCGATACCATCTTGTAAAGATAGTGCCAATTAAAACGCCAAAAATAAGCTCTTGTAAAATCTTCATTAGAACGCCGCCTAGTTGCTGATCCGCAACAGGTGTCATATCTGTAAAGAGCTCTGGTCCTGATAGGGATAAACCAGATAATGTTGAAGCTGGTACACAAAGCTCCATTGCCTTAAGCCATGCTTCACCATTTGTATATGTTTCATACATAGCGTTTGGTGCGAAAATAATTAGCCCACAAGCAGGTGTAATTAAGACCGCATTAGCAATGATATAGGCTAACTTATACAAAGGCTTCATTTGCGGACCATTTGGCACCGTGTGGATTAATGGCCAATACATTAAAACAGCAGAAACAAATAATACAAACGTATATGTACCATGTAATGTTTCATTCAACTTAATGTAATCTAATACATCTGGTAAATGATAGAAAGAAAATAGACCGATAAACACAATTACCGCAACGACAGGTAATGTTAGCACTCTAAATACAGATCTAACAACTGGTGCTTCAATCGCAACTTTCCATACCCACCAAGGAATCCCTTTAATTAAGAAAATCGGTACAAGTAACAATAGTATAGCCATTTGCACCATATGCATCGTAAACATAATGTGCGCCATTAAATCTATTGGAGATCCTTTAATAATATAAATCGTTACCATTGCCAGTACAAAATAAATTGCCTCTCCCTTTTTCAGAGGCTCACTTACTTTAAAATCCTTGCGCCACTTTGTTGTGACTAAAAAATAGATGACTGTTATGAAAACAAGAACCCCTATTAAGTATGGGCTCCATAAAGCTTGGAAACCAAATATACTAAGTGGCATATAGAACGCACTCCTTTAACTTCAGTACTCCTATTATAGAACGCTTACACTTATTCTGCAATGAACGAAAGGTGAACAAATAACTATCCACAGTTTACTGTTGTTCACATTGTGAAAAATAATACGGTCAAGGAAATCTGTGAATGCTGTTGGGCTTTAATGAGGGCGATTTCCGTTCCAGGCTACTCGCTTTGTTGCTGACGCTTCGCTTTCGCACAGATAAAACATTTGTCGCTGACGCTTCGCTTTCGCGCAGAGCAAAGCTTCCTGTGGGCGAGCGTCGAGCCGCTTCTTCGCTAAAGGAACGAAGGCTAAGTGCGTCACGTCCTGTGACAATGCCTTCGTGACCAACATCGTGTTGGCCTCAGGGTCTCGACTGTCTCGCTTTCCCACGGGAGTCTAGTAGCCTTCCACTCCAATCAACAATAGCGTAGAATTTTTATAAATTTTATGCATTTCAAAATTGGAAGCTAGGACAACGAACTATTGAACAGAATATATTTATAACAGAGAGGTAATTGACATTGTTGCCGCTGACACTTTGTTTTCGCGCAGAAAACATTTGTTGCTGTTGCTGCTTTCGCACAAATAAAACTCTTTTGCTAAACTGCGTTTTATCACTTAAATTAAACCGACATGTCAGAGAATACATGCTATGTAAATTAGTTGATTGGAGTGGAGACTGGGCGACTCCTCGGGGATCAGCAATAGAGGAACGAAGGCTAAGAGCATCACGTCCTGTGATAACGCCTTCGTGACCAACATCGTGTTGGCCCGAGACCCTGCAGCGAAGCGAAGCGGCTCATCGGACGCCCCCAGGAAAGCGCCCAGTCGGAACGGAAATCAACCACTCGTTTTGCTCAAGAACCATAATGTATGCCTTGGTTCTTACCTGCCCATCACTATATCGTGAATAGAACCCAAAAAGAAAAGCACGTTCCTACGCTAGGTAGAGAACGTGCTTTTTTGGTGATTACCACCAAATAATTGTTAAAAATGCTAAGAAGAATGTAAATGCGATTAATATACCCATCCACATGAAGAAGCCAATTACACCACCGAAGTGTGTTTTTTTGTCTTCTAAGTGCATGAAAGCGTAAAGTTGAAGAACAACTTGAACACCAGCAAGCAATAAAATGAGCGGGAATATTAAGTATTTAGAAAAATCAGCTGCAACTACTGCGAATGCGATAAACGTAAAGAATATCATAATCGCAAAATTCATTACTTGTTTACGCATATGAACGGCATTATGATGACGATCATACTCGTATTGTGCCTGAGACTTAGCAACTATCGGTGTATCGTGTGATGACATATTATCCGATCACTCCCATCAAGTATACTACTGTAAAGATAAATACCCAAACTACGTCGATAAAGTGCCAGTATAAAGCAGCCACGAAGAATTTAGGTGCATTGTATAAGTTAAGACCACGTTTAGCGTTACGAATCATTAACGTTGAAATCCACACAAGACCTAAAGTTACGTGGAAACCATGTGTACCAACTAATGAATAAAACGCAGTTGAGAACGCAGATTGGTCAAATGTGAAGCCTTTGTGTACATAGTGATAAAACTCATAGATTTCAAGACCTAAGAATCCAAGACCTAAAAGTAATGTAATACCAAACCAAGTTTGCATAGCTTTAAAGTTAAAGTTACGCATATGGTAAATTGCATAAACAGATGTTAGTGAAGATGTTAATAATAACATCGTCATAGCAAAAGCTAAAGGTAATTCAAATAAACTTTGTGTTGTGAACTCCATGCCAGCTGGCCCTTTGTTCTTAAGCGCTAGGTAAGTAGCGAATAAACTTGCGAAAAGTACAACTTCACAGGCAAGGAAAATCCAGAAACCAACAACTTTATTTTTACCTTCCATCGTAGCTTGTTCAGGATGATCTGGCCAAGTATGAGGAGTAAATTTAGTATTGAAATCCATTATTTATTTCCCCCTTTGCCGTAAAGATGTTCTTCAATTTCAAGAATTTCTTCTTTGTGTAAGTGGAAACCGTGATCATCCTTAACAGAACGGAAAATCATAGCACCAAATGTAATTGCAAGACCACCAATTAAAATATAAATAGACCAAGGTTTATCTGCATCTGGATGATAAAGTGCACCGAATGCTGCAATAAACATACCTAGAGAAATAACAAATGGGATAGCTGAGTTATTAGGCATATGAATATCACCGACTGGCTCAGCAAAAGTCATTTCTTTATTTCCTTCTTGTTTTTCAATCCACCATGGATCTAAACCACGAACAAGTGGTGTTTGACGGAAGTTATAGAATGGGATTGGTTGTGGAATAGACCATTCTAAAGTACGTCCATCGCCCCATGGGTCTCGACCTGCTGGTTCGCCTTTGATAGACAATAAGCAGTTAATTACCATTATGATAACCCCTACACCCATCATTAATGCACCGATTGTAGAGATAAAGTTGAACTGATCCCAACCTTGACCTTCCATGTAAGTGAATACGCGACGTGGCATACCCATTAAACCTAAGAAGTGTTGAACGAAGAACGTTAAATGGAATCCGATGAAGAAAATCCAGAAAGTAAGTTTACCAAGCGTTTCGTTTAACATACGGTTGAAGAAAATTGGCCAGTAGAAGTGTGCTGAACCAAATATCGCTGTTACGATACCACCAACGATTACGTAGTGGAAGTGAGCAACGATAAAGTAAGAATCGTGTAATTGGTAGTCAAGAGGTGCAGATGCTTGCATAACCCCTGTAACACCACCCGCAACGAATGACGGGATGAAACCAAGTGCATAAAGCATTGGTGTTGTAACTTTAATAGATCCGCCCCAAAGAGTTAAGATCCAGTTGAATACTTTCATACCTGTTGGTACGGCAATTGCCATTGTTGCAACAGCAAAAATTGCGTTGGCTGTTGGCCCAAGACCAACTGTAAACATGTGGTGAGCCCAAACCATGAACCCTAAGAAACCGATTAAAATTGTTGCGAATACCATTGAAGAGTATCCAAATAAACGTTTACGAGAGAACGCTGGAATAATCTCAGAGAATAAACCAAACGCTGGTAATATTAAGATATAAACCTCTGGGTGTCCGAAGATCCAGAATAAGTGTTCCCAAATAATTGTGTTACCACCCATTGTATGGTCGAAGAAGTTACCACCGAACATACGGTCAAATAACATCATTAATAAACCAATAGTTAATGGAGGGAATGCGAATAGAATTAATGCACTTGATACAAGAGCAGTCCAAGTGAATAATGGCATACGCATGAATGTCATACCTGGAGCACGCATTGTAATAATCGTAACGATAAAGTTAAGACCTGAAATTAATGTACCTGCTCCTGAAATTTGTAAACCAAGAACATAGAAGTCAATACCATGTCCTGGAGAATATAAAGATAATGATGCATAAGACGTCCAACCCGCATCAGGAGCGCCACCCATAAAGAATGACAGGTGAAGGAATACTGCACCTAGGAAGAATAACCAGAACCCTAAAGAGTTAAGGAATGGGAATGCAACGTCACGCGCACCAATTTGTAATGGTACAAGCATGTTCATAAATGCGAATAGTAATGGAGTCGCAGCTAGGAATAACATTGTCGTTCCGTGCATTGTTAATAATTCATTGAAAAAACCAGCTGATATGAAATCGTTATTTGGTTTCATTAACTGAATACGCATTAATAACGCTTCAAAACCAGCGATAGCAAAGAACAATGTACCGGCTAATAAATACATTACTGCTAACTTTTTATGGTCGACAGTTGTAATGTAGTCCCAGACATTTGCTCCAAAGCCCTTTTTCTGTGTATATGAGCTCACAACTTTTACCTCCTTCAAAGTTTGTTACAATAACTAAAAATTATTTCTCAACAGATAAGCCCATGATATACGTTGCTAGAGCTTCAATTTCTTCGTCGGATAAGTCGCCATAAACAGGCGCAGTGCCCTCTGGATTCATCATTAAGTTACCTGGTTTGAATTCTCCAGGGTTCTCAATCCAAGCTTTTAAGTTTTCTTCATTATGTTCTAAGAAACCAGCAACACGGTTACGGTCACCAAATGTAGTTAAGTTAGGACCTGGTGTACCTCCTGCTCCTGATCCAGAAACAGCATGACAACCTAAACAACTTTTAGCAAATGTTGCTTCACCAAGATCTGTTGAAGCTTTATCAGCCACTTTTCCTTCTGTTGCTTTCATTGAAGCTACCCATGCATCGAATGCTTCTGGGCTTAATGCTTTAACTTTGAAGTCCATTAATGCGTGTGAAGGACCACATAATTCAGCACATTTACCATAGAATACGCCGTCTTTAAGGTCTTTCGATTCTTTATCGAATACTAGATAGAATTTGTTTAAGTTATCTACGTTCGTATCCATTTTACCGCCTATAGCAGGAATCCAGAATGAGTGCTTTACATCGGCAGCCTTTAAGTTAAAGTAAACTTTTTGGCCTGTTGGTACAACTAGTTCTTGAGAAGTTACAATACCTTGGTTAGGGTATTCAAACTCCCACCAGTATAATTTTGCAGTTACATTTACTGTAAGTGCTGTTTTGTTACCATTTTCATCTACTTCGTCCATAGCAGCAACATCTGCAAATTTGTAAGTAGCGGTAACAACTGGTACAGCTAAGATTAATAATAAAATAATTGGAATAACTGTCCAAATTACTTCAAGAGTGTGACTTCCTTCTACTTGCTTAGGAATAACATTTTCGCCAACTTTTGAACGGCGGAATTTTACGAATGCAAGTAAATAGATAACGGATACTATTACTACTACTAACGTCATAATTCCCGTAGCTAACAGTAATAGATTGAATTGTTCTTTACCTACTTGACCAGATGGTTTCAGTGCAGAAATATAATCTTCACCACAACCAGAAAGGAAAACCATCATCACTGTTAGAAGTGAAAAAAGACGCCATTTTTTAAGCCCTTTCATCATAGCTTAATTAAACCCCTCTTTCTTTGTTGTATTTTCATGTGTACCTAGGACATTAGTTCTGTCTATATGAATTCTTTAGGATAAGAAAGAATTCCTGAATTTAGCTAAACAACGCAAATATGATAATGGATACAAATAGTATTGTCATATGGTTCAATGAATAGATAAACATTATATTTGCCCATTTTAAATCATCTTTTGTGGTAAAGCCTTTAAAAGCTAGAATCACCCAGCCCAAGTTCAATGCAGTCGCAAGAATTAAGAAGCCTACCCCAAGCTCTGGTAAAAGGAATGGTAACGGAAATAATAAAATAATCCAAAATAACATCGAGTACTTCGTTCGTTTAAATCCTTTTACTACAGGTAGCATCGGTATATTAGCTGCACGATATTCTTCAGTACGTTTCATAGCAAGCGCGTAAAAATGCGGAGGTTGCCATGCAAACATAATAAGGAATAAGGCAAGTGCTCCTGGACCTAATGCAGGCTCAACAGCTGCAAAGCCAATAACTGGTGGAATCGCTCCTGAAATACTTCCTACAATCGTGTTACTAACATGCTTCCTCTTTGACCACATTGAGTACAGAACGACATACGCAAATATTCCTACTAGTCCCCACATGCCGGCTGCAAACGATGCCGCAAATAACAAAATTTCACCTACAATTAAAAATGAGAGGGCAATGGTCAATACAAAATTCGGCTTAAATCTACCTGTTACTGTCGGTCTTGCCTTCGTTCTTTTCATGATTGGGTCAATATCCTGATCAATAAAGTTATTCATTGCGCCTGAGCCACCTATTATTAATGCCGCACCCAGCATGGTGAACAATATGACATCAAGCTCTTGCAAGAAGTGTCTACTAGTAAATTGAAATGCCAGCCACATCCCTGTAAACGTTGTGACAAGATTCGAGTTTACGATTCCAATTTTTATTAGTGCTAAGAAATCTTTTACAACAGATGTTGATTCTGGTCCACCATTTCTAGTAGCCGTCAGTGCACGACCGTTTGACATGATACCTCTCCTTTCATTTTTGTAAGCATATTCCGCTAATGTTTACTATAGCGAAATTTGCGATTGATTTCTAGACATTAAGTGAAATTTAGATGAAGTTGTAAAAATTAGCTTTGTCTAGAAATATAATTAAAAACAACATATCTATAGTAAAACATTTTCTAAAATGAATTGTGAAGGTTAAAGTACGAAATTATGAACAATTTGTGAAATGGAATCGACATCTAATACTCCCTACTCTTTACAAGTTGTTTTTTTCCTGTATTTTCGATATTATCTAGTAGCAGAAACATTACTTTCATGTAATGTTTATAGATAAAGTAGGTGACTCATTTTATGCAACACAACAGGTATATGAAGTGGTTTGCTGTTGCCGCTACAATTGGAATGCTTCTTATTTTATTAGGTGGAGCACTTGTTACCAAAACAGATAGTGGCTTAGGCTGTGGTCGAAACTGGCCTGATTGTAATGGTTCTCTTATTCCAAAAGAAATTACACCAGAAGTCTTAATTGAATTTTCACATCGTGCTGTAACTGGAATTGTATCTATTTCTATTCTTGTGTTAACAATTTGGACATGGCGTAAACTCGGTCATATTCGCGAAGTAAAGTTATTAGGTTTTTTAGCGATGTTTTTCTTAATCGCACAGGCTCTTATTGGAGCTGCTCAAGTATTGTGGGGGCAAGGCGATTTTATACTAGCACTCCACTTTGGGATTTCTCTTATTTCCTTTGCTGCCGTTCTCCTTCTCTCTATGATTGTATTTGAAGTGGATCGGAAATTTGATGCCGATAACGTTTTCATTGGTAAAAAGTTACGTTGGCATACGATTGCTGTCACAATTTATTCTTATTTAGTCGTTTATACAGGGGCGCTTGTTCGCCATACAGAATCCAGCTTAATATGTCCTGACTGGCCATTTTGCAACAATGAAACACCATTCGCACCACTAAATAATATGTATGAATGGGTGCAAATGGGGCATCGTTTTGCTGTTCTGATCTTTTCTATTTGGATTGCATACATAACTTGGCACGCTATAAAAGAATATAAAAATCAACGTGTTATTTACTATGGCTGGATTATTGCCTTTATTATAGTAATTTTACAGGTGATTGCTGGTATGTTAGTAGTCCTAACTAAATTGAATTTAACAGTCGCATTACTGCATTCATTATTTATTTCAATATTATTTGGTCTACTTTGCTACATGGTCTTACTAGTTGCACGTAGCGATTATAAAGGAAAAAATAAAGAATAGTAGAAAAGATTCGCTACATCAGTGGCGAATCTTTTTTATTTATTTAAACGACTTCAATTACAAAGCAACTAATGACATGTCAAAAAATCGACAAGTTTACAATATAACAAAATCAATATTATAGAGAAAATGCTAGAAGATACACGCTATGTGAAGTGGTTGATCTTCGTTCCGACTGAGCAACTCCTTGGGTTTCAACGATAGAGGAACGAAGGCTAAAAGCATCACGTCCTGTGACACCTGCATGACCAACATCGTGTTAGCCCGAGACCCTGGAGCGCAATCAAAGCGGCTCATCGGACGCCCCCATGACAGCGCTCAGTCGCAACGGAAATCAGCCCTGCATTATGGTGGTGAGCAAAAATAGCAAAATAAAAAAGGTTATTAGTATGCTATAAAAGCCATCTAATAACCTTCTTTCGATTCAATTATTCAATTTCAATTAACAAATCACCTGTTGAAATGGCGTCGCCTGCACTTGCGTATACTTCTTTTACGACTCCATCTTTCGGTGCTTGAACAGTTGTCTCCATTTTCATCGCTTCAGTAATTAACAAATGGTCTCCACGTTTAACAGTACTTCCTTTCGATACAACTACCTTTAAGACCGTACCTGGCATTGTAGCTCCAATTTGGTTTGGATTGCTTGGATCTGCCTTTAATGCTAAACTGCCATCTACTTCAACAGTCATATCTTGAATCACCAACTCACGGGATTGACCATTCAACTCAAAGTACATCACACGTGTTCCGTCATGCTGTGACTCTCCGATCGAAACGAGTTTAATAATCAGTGTTTTTCCTTTTTCGATTTCAACTTCGATTTCTTCACCTAGCTTTAATCCGCAAAGGAATGTTGGTGTGTCTAATACCGAAATATTGCCGAAAGAGTCCACTGTTTTCGCATACTCTTCAAACACTTTCGGGTACAAAGCATACGCCAGTACATCCTTTTTTGTCACCGGTCTGTTTAATTTTTCCTCCAGTACTGCCTCTAGCTGCTCAAAATTCACAGGTTCTAGTAGCTCACCTGGACGTACTGTAATGGCTTCGCGATCCTTTAACACAACCTGTTGAAGTGCCTCAGGGAAACCGCCATGTGGTTGTCCTAAATAACCCTGGAAGAACTCGATCACAGAATCTGGGAAATCAATAGTTTGTCCTCTTGTCAGTACAGAGCTTTCATCTAAATCGTTCTGTACCATAAATAACGCCATATCACCGACTACTTTCGAAGATGGGGTTACTTTGACAATATCGCCAAATAGAAGGTTCACGCGGGAATACATGCGCTTCACTTCCTCCCATCTATCCCCAAGACCAACTGCTTTGGCTTGCTGCTGTAAGTTACTGTATTGGCCGCCAGGCATCTCATGGACATAAATTTCAGAATGTGGGCTAATCATGCCGCTTTCAAAATCCTTATAATATTTACGCACATCTTCCCAGTAGTACGATAGTTTTTCTAGTGCTTCAATATCGGCACGAACCTCACGCTTACTGCCCTTCATTGCATAATACAAAGAGTTTGCACTTGGCTGTGACGTTAAGCCCGCCATCGAACCGAGCGCCGTATCAATGATATCCACCCCTGCCTCAATCGCCTTGGCATATAAATAAATACCATTGCCACTTGTATCATGTGTATGCAGATGGATTGGCAGACTTGTCGTCTCTTTTAACTCGGAAATTAAACGATACGCTGCTTCTGGTTTCAATAACCCAGCCATATCTTTTATCGCTAAAATATGGGCACCTGCTGCCTCCAGCTCCTTCGCCATTTCCTTGTAGTATTGGACTGAATATTTTGCCCTCGTATCATCAAAAATATCGCCTGTATAACAGATTGCTGCCTCGGCAATTTTACCAGACTGACGGGCGGCATCAATCGCTACTTCCATGCCTTTCATCCAGTTCAAACTATCGAAAATACGGAACACATCAATGCCTGATGCCGCTGATTCAGCGATAAACTCACGAATTAAATTGTCAGGGTAGTTCGTGTAACCGACAGCATTCGCTCCACGCAGTAACATTTGAAATAACACATTCGGTACTTGTTCACGCAACTTAGCAAGACGCTCCCATGGGTCTTCCTTTAAGAAACGGTACGCCACATCAAACGTCGCGCCACCCCACATTTCGAGTGAGAAGAAATCATGCATCATGTGTGCTGTTGCGTCTGCAATTTCGAACATATCCCGTGAACGAACACGTGTCGCAAGAAGTGATTGATGCGCATCTCGGAAGGTTGTATCCGTTAACAACACTTCCTCCTGCTCCAAAATCCATTTTACGAGCCCCTCTGCTCCTTGGGTATCTAAAATTTGCTTAGTACCTGTTGGTGGGACAATCAATTTATCGACTTTCGGAATGCTAGGTTGTACAAAAATCGGTTTTGCTTTCTTTTCTACTCCCGGGAAACCATTGAGCGTCACATTACCGATATAGCTTAATAGCTTTGTCCCACGGTCCTTACGCACAGGGAAATTAAATAATTCAGGTGTTGCATCAATAAAGCTAGTATCAAATGCACCCGTTAAAAATTTCTCGTGCGTCACGACATTATTTAAAAATGGAATATTCGTTTTGACCCCACGAATACGGAACTCTTTTAAGTTACGGTCCATCTTTGCTGCGGCTTCTTTAAATGTCATTCCTGATGTTGAAATTTTCACCAATAGTGAGTCATAGTACGGTGTCACCACAGCCCCCTGGAAGCCATTGCCGGCATCTAGGCGAACACCAAAGCCACCACTTGAGCGATACACCATCAGCTTTCCTGTATCCGGCATAAAGTCATTAGCTGGGTCTTCCGTTGTAACACGTGCTTGAATTGCATAGCCAATCATTGGAATATCCGCCTGTTGTGGAATATGGATCTCCTCGCTATGAAGACCGTAACCCGCAGCTACTTTTATTTGAGCATGCACGATATCGACACCTGTAATCATTTCAGTAATTGTATGCTCAACTTGAATACGAGGGTTGACCTCGATGAAATAAAAATCCTCTCCTGCGACTAAAAATTCTACTGTCCCTGCATTTATGTACGAGACATTTTTCATTAGTTGAACCGCTGCATCACAAATACTATTTCTTAAATTTTCTGAAATCGAATGAGATGGTGCGATTTCAACAACCTTTTGATGACGACGTTGTATCGAGCAATCGCGCTCATATAGATGGACAATATTGCCCTGTTGATCGCCAATAATTTGGACTTCAATATGCTTTGGCTTAATAATTGCCTTTTCTACATACACCTCATCAGAGCCGAATGCTGCCTTCGCCTCTGATTTTGCACGTTCATAGGAGGAAGCTAGCTCCTCATGACTATGAACAAGGCGCATACCACGACCACCGCCGCCTAGTGCTGCCTTAATCATAATTGGATAGTCATATGTGCTAACAAAAGCCTCTATCTCTGCTAAATCAGCTACTGGACCGTCTGTACCAGGAATAACAGGAATACCTGCAACAATTGCCTGTTCACGCGCTTTAACCTTATCTCCGAACATATCTAAGTGCTGGGAAGTTGGTCCAATAAAGACAATGCCCTCTTCTTCACAACGACGTGCAAATTCTACGTTTTCTGATAAAAAACCATACCCTGGATGAATCGCATCAACACCCGCATCCTTTGCGATGGCAATAATACCCTCAATATCTAAATAAGCATCGATTGGTTTCTTGCCAGCCCCTACTAAATAGGCCTCATCTGCTTTAAAGCGATGGAATGCCCCGCTATCCTCCCGCGAATATATGGCTACGGTTTGGATATTTAGCTCCGTACATGCACGGAAAATACGAATTGCAATTTCTCCCCTATTGGCTACGAGAATTTTGTTGATTGATTCCATAGATATCCCCCTTTATGATTGTGATTTTTTTCTTTCTACCTTTTCAAACATAGAAACATTAATTAATATTCCCATAGCTAAAGATAGAATAATTATAGATGTCCCGCCATAGCTAATAAAAGGTAGCGTTACACCGGTTAACGGGATTAACCCAGTTACACCCCCAAGGTTAATAAACGTTTGCCAGCCAATCCAGCTCGCAATACCAGCCGCAATCATACGTGCTAGTGGATCTTTTGTGCGCAACGCAATCGAAAATCCTTTATATACAATAAATCCTAGACCACCTAAGACGATTATCACACCCCAAATACCTAGTTCTTCCATTATAATCGCCATAATAAAATCTGTTTGTGGTTCAGGTAAATACCCCAATTTTTGAACGGATTGACCGAGGCCTCTTCCATCTAAACCACCTCCACCAATTGCATAATAACTATTTACAACTTGGTGACCCATATCATTTTCATAATCAAATGGATTAAAATAAGATAGAATTCGGCCTTTACGGTTACCCGTTAATAGCTCCCCTTTAAATAACCAAAGCATACCAAGGATAGCTGTACCAAATGCTCCTAATACCCCAAAAAACTTCCAAAATGTTTTAAATGGAATACCACTCGCCGCTACAACAGATACAGCAATGCCACAAAGTATAATGACAGCTCCTAAATCGGTTTCAAAAGCCACGCAAGCAACAACAAGTATCCAGAGAAATATTGGATAAAAAATTTCTGTCGGTTGTAGCTTTTCAAACGTATATTTTTGTCCTTTCCGATAAAAAGCAGCGGAAAAATATAAAATTATAAATAGTTTCGCATATTCAGAAGGCTGAAAATTCCCTAGACCCGGAATATGTATCCAACTCTGAGAACCTACTTGATCCGCACCATGACCGGCCACTTTTAACCAAGTAAATAGCACGGCAAGAACGACAGTAAGAAACAACATAACATTCTTATTGGCATAATGCTTGTACGGGAAAAATGCGGTCACTAAAAAACCCATAAAAGCTACAGTTAAATTTGTCACTTGCTTTTGATAAAAATAGTCTGGAGCCTGTCCTTCCTTTATAATTGCTACCATCATACTTGAGCTATAAATCATTACTAATCCAAATAAACTTAATAATAGAAAAGTAAAAAATAATGGGTAATCAAAATTTCGTGCATAACGTTTTAAGTATTGTTTCATCGGAAAACCTCATTCTAGAAAAAAAACTCAAATCGCAAATAGCGTTTGAGTTTTTTCTTTTTATTTGTCTGTATACGCGTCGTGTAGTACAGACAGTTCTTTCTCGAGTGAATCGAGAATCTCTTTGCCTTTTTCGCGTTCAATGAGTCCAAGCTTCACAGCAAAGTCAATTTCACGTGAAAGGCCGAACATTTGTGTATCTAATACTTCTTCATATAAAGGGCATTGTGGCATTGTTAAATGATCCATTTGTACTCGAATGAGGCGAGCGATTTTATCTGCATCAGCAACTAAAAGCTCCAAAGCCTTCTCCTGAAAAGAAGTTTGTGATTTCGTATCCATGAGGACGCCCCCATTATCTGATATTTCTTCGATTCTATCTTAATAAAGTTTATCTTTTAGTCGTTAAAATTGCAAGTGTCTTCGTTGGAAAATAGAGAAATCAAATTATATTTCTTTATTATACCTAGCCATTAGCGTTATACTATTTCATGGATATACAAGATTTGAGGAGGATTTCTATAATGGAAACAATAATTCCTATCAAGGGCGCAGTTTCATTTCAACTAACGTTAGATCCCACTGTTTGGATTTTCGATGATCGTAAATTAGATTTAAAAACGTACTTCACCTCACAAAAAGTGGAAGAAGATATGGATATCAAATATATGCGTGAAGTCGGTGCGCACTGGTCACGCGAAATTATGGAAGGGGCAACTTTCCCACCAACATTAAAATCCGAACGAAAATTTGACCGTAAAGGGATGGAAACAGGTACTTTCGGTATCGAATTAAGTCCCTTCTTGAAAAATGCTGAAATTAAACCAGAAGCGACAACAATTGTCATTGAATGCGAAGGTGGCAAAGAGTGTCCATTTACAATCGAAGAAGCTCATACATTAATTTTGCAATACAGCCAAGATGGTAAGCCTTTACTAGAAGATGGCCCTGTCCATGTATTATTTAGAGACGGTTCAAATGTAGACAACCCTATCAAAAATGTATTAGCTATTCGTGCCGAGTAGGAGGGAATGCAATGCGCGTAAAGTGTGTCATTTGCGATACAATTAACAATTTAGATGATAGTTTACCGTTAGCAAAAAAATTACGCAATCGACCAATTCATACGTATATGTGTGAGACGTGTCACGATCGTATTAAAGAAAATACCATCGCACGCGTTGAAACCGGGAATTTCCGTTTTTATCGTACTTCACCACAAATGGATAAAGAGTTTTAACAGCTACTAAAGGAGGTGACCCATTAATTGAGCCACCTCCTTTTTGTTGTTGAAAAGCTATTGTGTCAATGAAATTAAGATGTCCTATAAAATAAGATATGCTCTTCGGCGAAACGAGGAGTTGATTGAAGTCATTGTTCATATTATGCAGTAACAAATTGTACGACATTTTATTCTATCATTAGATACTGTACGCATTTCATTGAAAAGAAAGACTGCCTAAAATGTCTTTATATCATAAAAAATAGTATGCCAGATTGCTTCTAGCATACTATTTTATTTCGATTATTAACCATTATTTTTTTATAATCGCCTTCTCAATCAATTCGACAACCTGATACATAATCGTCGCAAAAAAGGCGATGATGAGCAGCGACATAAGCACGAGATTAAAGTTAAATACTTGAAAACCATAAATAATTAAATAACCAAGACCTTTTGAGGACACTAAAAATTCACCAACAATAACCCCTACCCAAGACAATCCTACGTTTACTTTTAAAGTAGAAATAATCGTTGGGAAGGAGGCAGGCAAAATCACTTCTCTAAATATTTGCCATCTAGTTGCTCCAAAAGTTTGTAATACTTTACTATAGTTTGGATCTACCCCTTTAAAGGCCGTGTAAACAACAATCGTCGTAATAATAATTGAAATCAAAGCACCCATTGCGATAATCGAAAAATAGCCTGGGCCAAGTGCAACAATTAATATTGGTCCTAGCGCAACTTTCGGCATCGCATTTAAAATAACTAAATATGGATCGAGTACCTTTGACAGCAAAGGTGACCACCACAAAACGCTGGCTATTAATGTCCCTAGTAAGGTACCAGCAATAAAACCGATAACTGTTTCCATTAGCGTGACACCAACATGCAACGTTATCGAACCATCACTTACTTTTTCTATAAACGTTTGCCATACATATGTTGGTGAACTAAAAATTAAACGATCAATCCATCCAAATCTAGAAAGAAGCTCCCACCCTCCAAAAAATACGAGTAAGATGATCAATTGATATAATCGAACAAAGCGTTTTTCCTTTTTTAACATTTGCTGATACTGTTTAAATAATGTATTATCCAAGGCTCTCCAGCTCCTTCCAAATAGTTTGGAATACATCTGAATATGCCGGATGCTGTCTTACATCAAACGGAGATAGCTTGCGTAATGTTTCAGGTATTTCAAAAACTCTATGCAATGAACCTGGATTAGCTGAAAAAAGAAAAACTCGTTCACTCATGGCGATTGCTTCACCAATATCATGTGTCACAAGAATCGCTGTTTTTTGATAGGCCTTTAAGGTTTCAACAACTAAGTCCTCAAGCTTTAATTTCGACTGATAATCAAGTGCCGAAAACGGTTCATCTAGCAGTAAGATTTTAGGATTTACTGCCAATGTCCTCGCAAGTGCTACACGCTGACGCATACCTCCTGATAACTCTCGAGGAAAATTGCTCCCTACATGTGGTAAACCTACTTCTCGCAACAGTGCATTGGCGGTCACTTTATGTGTTTTATTGCTCCGCTCCATAATTTTCAAGCCAATTGTGACATTTTCCTCGATAGTTTTCCAAGGAAACAAATAATCTTGTTGAAGCATATAGCCAATGAGAGACTTATTTTGTGCTGAAATTTCCTCTCCATCAATGTATACATTGCCATCAGTAGACGGAAATAAACCCGCAATAATTGATAATAAAGTTGTTTTCCCACATCCACTCGGCCCTATGAAAGATACAAATTCACCTTCACGAATTTCTAAATTGATATTACGTAAAACTTCCTTTGCCTGAGTATTGGAAAAATAGCTATGGTGAATATGTTCTAGTTTTAAAAAACCCATATTACTCAGCAGCCTTTTTAGCAAAGGTTGTATTCACAAGCTTTTCATAATCTACCCGTTGAGGAAGTTCACCCGCTTCCTCCATAATCGTTTGCAAGTTATCCCATTCCTCCTCATCTAAAATAGGATCTGTTGCATAAGAGCCTTGAGACTTATAACGCTCCACTACTGTTTCAATTAAAGCAACATCCACATTTTCAAAATATGGCTGAATGATTTTCGCTACTTCTGCAGCACTCTCTTTTTGTACAAAATCCTGCGCTCGTTTCAATGCGTTTGTAAAACCTTGCACTTTTTTCGCTTCATCCTTCAAATAACTACTTTTGGACATAAACGATGTGTAAGGTATATGACCGGATTCAGTTCCAAATGAAGCAACAATATAGCCTTTACCCTCTTTCTCAAAGATACTCGCTGTTGGTTCAAATAGTTGCACAAAGTCCCCTGTTCCAGAAGCAAAGGCCGTAGAAATATTAGCAAAATCGATGTTTTGAATGAGTGTTAAATCGTTTGTAGGATTGATGCCATGTTTTTTCAGTACAAACTCACCCGCCATTTGGGGCATTCCACCCTTACGTTGCCCTAAAAATGTAGTGCCTTTTAATTGATCCCATGAAAAATTATCCATTTTTTCACGCGCAACTAAAAATGTACCATCTGTTTGAGTTAGCTGTGCAAAATTTTGTATTGGATCGTTGGCGCCCTGAAGTGTCACATAAATAGAAGTTTCCGATCCAACTAAGGCAATATCAATGCCATCAGACAGCAACGCCGTCATTGTCTTATCGCCACCTGCAATCGTTTGTAACTCAACAGAAAGCCCCTCATCCTCGAAGAATCCTTTTTCAAGTGCTACATACTGCGGCGCGTAGAAAATCGAGCGCGTCACTTCTCCAACTTTGACCTTTTCAAGCTCCGCTTTATTACACGCTGTCAAAGAAAGGAGTAACAAAGCAATAACACTAAATAATAAACCTTTTTTAAGCCAACGCATTCCATTTCCTCCTCGATTGATGAAAATAAGCCTATCGTCATTAACTTATTCATATCGGAAGATTTCGGTGCCTATCAATTTAGGTTTGTGAGACACAATCGATTGAAAATGGGTTCCGTAGCCAATCGTTAATATGTAGATGGCTTAAAACGATAAAATTTTTACGATACCAAATAAAACAGCCTTAGCAAATTAATGCTAAGGCTGTTTTATTACTTAAAAACTCAATACAAGTTTCACGGTATAGGAGCCAAGCTACTCTCATTGATTGGCAGCTTGTTGCTCTTCTCTTTTTTCACGCCATAAACGTGTTTTATAGACGATTAAAATTAACGCTGCTACAATGAGCCCTTCTACCATTGGAAGATATAATGCAAAAAATGTTAACATAATACACCCTAAAAACAGGAAAATATAAATAACTATATTTTGTGATAGTTTTAATTTCTTTGCAAAGCCTAGTTTATAAACAAGTGCAGAGAGCAAAAACACTAGAGCAAACAGAACATAACCTGCCATTTCATAGCTAGGTAAGTTTTCATATAAAAAACGCGTAATCCCTGCCATTTTTTCATAGGCAATTGCAGTTTCCTCTGAATTTGTCTGTGCAGCACCTTGAATAAAATTCAGTTCACCCAATAAAGCGGACTTTATATCCAAGACTCCTCTTCCTTTCATGTCAGCGGAAAATTATTGTTCTGCGTTACGTAATTTTTTCGCTGCTTTCTCACGTTCGTTTTTATCTAGAATTTGTTTACGAAGGCGAATAGATTCTGGTGTGATTTCTAAGTACTCGTCATCACCTAAGTATTCAAGCGCTTCTTCTAGTGATAAAATACGTGGCTTTTTAATAACATTCGTTTGATCTTTGTTTGCTGAACGGATGTTTGTTTTTTGTTTCATTTTTGTGATGTTTACAGTGATATCAGCGTCACGAGTATTTTCTCCAACGATCATACCTTCGTAAATATCTGTACCTGGCTCCAAGAACAGTGTACCACGGTCTTCAATTTGCATCATACCATAAGTTGTTGATTTACCAGTTTCCATTGAAACTAGTACACCTTGGTGACGGCCACCAATTTTTCCTGGTAATAATGGTTGATAGCAATCGAACGTATGGTTGATAATACCGAAACCTTTTGTCATCGACATGAATTCAGTTGTATAACCGATTAATCCACGAGCTGGTACTAAGAACGTTAAACGAACTTGACCACTGCCGTTGTTCACCATATCAAGCATTTCACCTTTACGTGTACCAATTGATTCAATAATTGAACCAACATTTTCTTCAGGCACATCGATTTGAACGCGTTCGAAAGGTTCACATTTCACGCCGTCGATTTCACGCACGATTACTTGTGGTTTTGACACTTGTAATTCGAAGCCTTCACGACGCATGTTTTCGATAAGGATAGATAAGTGAAGCTCCCCACGACCTGAAACTGTCCAAGCATCTGGAGAATCAGTATCTTCAACACGTAAAGATACGTCTGTTTGTAATTGAGCACGTAAACGCTCTTCTACTTTACGAGAAGTAACCCATTTCCCTTCACGACCTGCGAATGGAGAATTGTTTACTAAGAAAGTCATTTGTAAAGTTGGCTCATCAATACGTAATGGCGTTAGCGCATCTGGGTGTTCAATAGGGCAAACTGTTTCACCAACGTTGATGTCTTCCATACCTGAAACGGCGATTAAGTCACCAGCTTTTGCTGTCTGAACTTCTTCACGTTTTAAGCCGAAGAAACCAAAGATTTTCGTTACACGGAAGTTTTTCACTGTTCCGTCTAACTTCATAAGAGATACTTGTTGACCTACAGAAATTGTTCCGCGGAATACGCGACCAATACCGATACGTCCAACGAAGTCATTATAGTCAAGTAAAGCTACTTGGAATTGTAATGGCTCTTCTGAGTTATCAATTGGTGCTGGAATAGCTTCGATAATTTTCTTAAATAGACATTCCATATCCGCTTCTTGCTTAGATGGATCAGCGTCTAAAGAAGCTGTACCATTTACACCTGAAGCATAGACAACAGGGAAGTCTAATTGATCTTCATCTGCACCTAGTTCAATGAATAATTCAAGTACTTCATCTACTACTTCTAGTGGACGAGCTGAATCTTTGTCTACTTTATTAACAACAACGATTGGTGTTAAACGTTGTTCTAATGCTTTTTTCAACACAAAACGTGTTTGTGGCATACAACCCTCATACGCATCGACAACTAGTACAACGCCATCTACCATTTTTAAAATACGTTCTACCTCACCACCGAAGTCAGCGTGTCCAGGCGTATCAAGGATGTTGATACGAGTTCCTTCATAGTTTACTGCTGTATTTTTAGCTAAAATCGTAATACCACGTTCGCGTTCAATATCATTAGAGTCCATTGCACGTTCTTCAACACGTTCGTTTGAACGGAATGTACCCGATTGTTTTAATAATTGGTCGACTAAAGTAGTTTTACCATGGTCAACGTGTGCGATAATTGCGATATTGCGAAGATCTTGACGTAAGTTTGTCATTATTCCACTCCATATTCTTTTTTCGAATGTTTAACTGTGATATTATAGCACAAGAAGGATAGAAATGTCCTTATTAGAATTTACATCATTCTAAAAAAATATAATTGCATTATAAATTTTTAATATAGGAGGCTCGGCTATGAATCGTGCAAAATTCGTAATGGGCATTTTCGCATTAGCAGCTGTTTTAGCAATGTGTTCTATTGGCTATTCTGTAGCAGCTGGTAGTGTTTTTGGTATAATAGCAGGCATTGTGGCTACTTGTGTCATTTTTATGACAGCCTTTAAATTGAAACGTAAACTGCGTGAGCAAGGATTACTTTAATAAGTAAGTAGGAGCCTGTCTAAAAATAGACGGCTCCTTTTTATTCATAGGGCACAATATATTTTTCTAATAGCTCCTTGTGAATAGAAGGATTGGCAATGATGAAAGTATCCTGATGTAGGAAATCAAAGCTCTCCCCATGTAAATTAGTGGCGATAGCCCCAACTTCCTTAGCAATAATGGTACCTCCAGCAATATCCCACGGCGACAGTCGCATAGATACATAAGCATCTAGTTTACCACTAACAACAAACGCTATTTCCATCGCAGCTGAACCATACGACCGTGTACCACGTACTTTCCGAACCATTTCAATGACTTTTTCATTGTGAATATGTCGGTTTGGTGCTACCCAGTGTGCGTTTATACCAATGACCGATTCCTCCATTTTGACTGATTGCAATTTACGTAATGGTGAGTCATTGTACCATGCCCCTTCGCCTGCAATTGCATAAAATAAGTCTTCACGCATTACATCAAATATGTAACCTAGCTTGCCCACCCCATTAATAAAAATACCGATAGAAATCATAAAATGCCGATGTTGTTTAACAAAATTCATCGTGCCATCTATTGGATCAATAATCCATACAACACCTTCTAACGACTCTACTTTTTCTCCCATACCTTCTTCCCCTAAAATTTTATGGGTTGGATCAAAAGCGCGTATCTTTTCGATAAAAAATAATTCTGTTTCACGGTCAATATTTGTGACAAGGTCATTTGCGCTTGATTTTGTCTCGATCACTAAATTGTATGAAAAGGCATCTCGAATACGGCTCCCTGCTTCAAATATAATACTTTTCGCAAATTGATCAATTTGTTGTAAATCCATAAAAACCCACCCTTCGAATAGGCACTATGCTTCTAGCCCTTCTTAAAAATACTTGCAACTTATCTTCATTTAAAGATATGCTAAAAGGTTCTCATTCCTCATGATGATGTTAAACACAGCACATAATCTTTTCTTTCTATTATGATATATTGTCTATTTTAACCTTTATAACAATAAAAATCACCTGCTGTCGGAATATTCAGCAAGTGATTTTTCAAATTGGTATGAAAGTTTTATTACGCATAGGCGTGCAAACTTTCAAGTTCCAGTTGAATTTCAGCTAGACGTTTTTTACTTTTTTTAATTTCAATCTCATTTTTTTCATTCATTGCAGAGAATAAAGAGGCCAATTCATAATCTAATTCTAATTGTAGAATGTATTCATATTGCTTTTCAATGTCAACTTTACGTATAATTTTTACGATTGGTTTCATAAAAATCACATCCTTTTTTAAAATTTTTTTTACAAAAACTTATCAAACTTGATAAAGTTCTTGTTATAAGATTTTTTCCCAATTTTCTAATAAAATAAACCTTATAAATCGAAAGGAGTTAAATAAAATTGCCGAAAACTAAATGGACTAACAATGACTTCAATGTTTTTCAAATAGATGGATTAGACCAGAGAATGGATGCGTTAATTTCATCTGTACGACCAAAATTCCAACTGCTTGGAGAGGATTTTTCTTCCTTCTTTTCAAGTCATCTTGGAGAAGAATTTTATCCTCATGTTGCGAAGCATGCACGAAGAACAGTAAATCCCCCAAACGACAGCTGGGTTGCCTTTGCTCCTTACAAAAGAGGTTATAAATCATTACCTCACTTTCAGATTGGTCTTTGGAGCACGCATTTATTCATCGTCTTAGCTATTATTTATGAAGCTCCTCAAAAAAATGTGATGGCAGAACGTTTAATTGCCAATAAAGCATTGCTTCAGCAGCTTCCTAATGATTTTATTGTTTCTGGGGATCATATGTCTCCTACAGCAATCTCCATGCAAGCCGCAAAGGAAGATAAGCTAGATGAATTGCTTATTCGTTTGCGTGATGTTAAAAAAGGTGAGTTTTTAGTCGGCCGACATATTCCAAGAGAACAAGCCATCCAACTGTCAGCTAGTGAACTTCATCAAATTACGGAAGAAACTTTCAGTAGCTTACTCCCTATTTATAACATCATTGTTGGAAAATAAAATTGTTGTGCTTCATCACCATAACGTTAATTGTATGTAGTGTATGCACAGTACTTATTTTTAACACGTTAAACCATAAGATAAAAAAATGTGGACGTGAGAAATACTCACGTCCACATTTTTTAACGGCGTTGCTTTGGTACAACTTTAATAATCGTACCATCAGCTGCTTCTTTTGTTTGTTTAACAACAGGGTAACTGACATAACCACTTGCCTCTTCAAACTCACGAAAAATTGATTTTTCCCCAGCTTGTGAAGGAACAATTTCTTTAAAACGACGATATTTCGCCATCATTACTTCACGCTTAATGCCTTTATCATAAGCTTGTTCAATCCCTTCAAAAAATTGAACAACATCGACAATTTCCTCAGTCGACCAATCGATTGAAAACGGATAAGAATATTCCATTAGACATAACCACCTTTATGTTACTGCATCCATTTTACCCGGATACTTTCTGCTTCTGCAACCATTCGAGTGATTAGCTCCTCAACTGTTGGAATATCATGAATCATCCCTGTAACTTGTCCGGCCCAACCAAACCCTTCATCTTTCTCACCATTATAAATAAATCGTTTATTGGCAGTGCCACTAATATAATTTTTCAACGCCTCATACGTTGGTGTCATTTGTTCAATTTCTAAAATCTTTTCGGTAAAACCATTGCGTAACGCTCTTGCTGGAGCTCCAATAGAACGCTTAATAATTGTGGTATCTGCTTCCGAACTTGCAAGTAATGCCTCTTTATAAGCCTCTGATGCATCGACACATTCCTTCGTTGCAATAAAACGTGTACCCATTTCAATTCCCTCGGCTCCTAGTGCATGCGCTGCCATCCATCCTCGACCATCACCTATCCCACCAGAAGCAATAACAGGAATTTTCACACTATCTACAACTTGTGGCACAAGCACCATCGTTCCTACATCATCACGACCAAGATGGCCACCACCCTCTTGGCCAACTACCATCACAGCATCTGCCCCAAGTTCTTCAGCCTTCTGAGCTTGCCTACGTGCAGCTACAAGTACTAATTTCTTAATATCCGTTCCGGCCAATATATCAAAAATAGGCGCAGGATTACCTCCAGTCATCGTAACAACCGGTACCTTTTCTTCCACTGCAACACGCACCATATCCTCATAACCAGTGCCATACATACCAATTGCAAAGTTTACACCAAAAGGCTTATCTGTTAATGTACGTACTTTATGAATCTCTGCGCGCAATAAGTCAGGATCTCGTAAACTCATTGCTGTTATTTGTCCCAGCCCTCCAGCATTCGACACCGCTGCTGCTAAATCAGCATATGCTAAATAGGCTAATCCCCCTTGAATAATTGGGTATTTAACATTTAAAAGTTCCGTTACACGTGTATTCCAATTCATAGTACCTCCCCTTTCGTACAATACTAACTTCTCGAAATCATCAAAAAATCCTTTTATTTTTTTATGTAAAGTCTATTCTTTCGTGTCATTAGGTGCTATAATTCATTTGTTTTCTTAGATATTATAAAGTGAGGTGGTACCTGCGTTGTCACAATTAGAGACTCCATTGTTCGACGTATTACTAAAACATCGGAACAGACATCCAATTCAGTTCCATATTCCAGGCCATAAGAAAGGGCAAGGTATGGATCCTGCTTTCCGCGAATTCGTCGGCGACAACGTTTTATCAATTGATTTAATTAATATTGCTCCACTAGACGATTTACATTCACCAAAAGGCGCGATTAAGGAAGCGCAAGCACTTGCTGCCGAAGCCTTTGGTGCTGATCATACATTCTTTTCCGTTCAAGGTACTAGTGGCGCCATTATGACGATGATTCTGACCGTCGTCGGTCCAGGTGATAAGATTTTAGTGCCACGGAATGTTCATAAATCAATTATGTCGGCGATTGTTTTCGCTGGTGCAATCCCGATTTTTATTCATCCTGAAGTAGATAGCGAGTATGGTATTTCTCATGGAATAACGCCTGAAGCTGTCGAAAAGGCTTTAATTGCTTATCCGGATACAAAAGCAGTCCTTGTCATCAACCCAACGTATTACGGCTTCACAGCTGATTTAAAGCGTATTGTCGAAATAGTTCATAGCCGTAATATCCCAGTAGTTGTTGATGAAGCCCATGGTGTACACATTAAATTCCATGATGATCTTCCTTATTCAGCGATGGAAGCAGGTGCCGATATGGCAGCTACAAGCGTACATAAGCTTGGTGGCTCCATGACACAAACATCGATTCTAAATGTTCGTGAAGGCCTTGTCTCTGCAAAACGCGTACAAGCTGTTTTTTCAATGTTAACAACAACATCGACATCTTATCCATTACTCGCTTCGCTTGACACAGCTCGACGTCAGCTAGCAATTCATGGCTATGATTTAATCGATGATGCACTTCGTTTGGCTAAGGATGCTCGTAAACGTATTAACCAAATTCCGCATTTAAAATGTGCTGGTAAAGAAAAATTACACTCCTCTGCAACTTATGATATGGATCCGTTAAAACTCTTGATTAGTGTTAAGGATTTGGGCATTTCTGGCCATCAAGCCGAAGAATGGCTTCGTCATAATGCTAATATCGAAGTAGAATTATCTGATCTATATAATATTTTATGTTTAGTGACATTAGCTGATACGAAAAAGGAAATTAATCTTCTAGTTAATGCCCTTAGTCGTATGTCTAAAACATTTGATTCAGAGGCTGCTATTACAGAAGCAGTTGTTAATGTTCCGGATATCCCAGCACTTGCCATGTCACCACGTGATGCATTTTATGCGGATACTGAGGTTGTTCCTCTTGCAGAAGCGGATAATTGCATTTGTGCAGAATTTATAATGGTATATCCTCCTGGTATTCCGATTTTTATTCCCGGGGAAATAATTACCCAAGAAAATATTCGTTATATTCAAATGAATATTGAAGCTGGTTTACCTGTTCAAGGACCAGAAGATACAACATTAAAAACGATTCGCGTCATAAAAGAACGCAAACCGATCTTTTAATTGCTAAGCTACCTCTATAAAATGGGGTAGCTTTTCTTAACAAAAACTACCACAAACTATAGAACATGGCTAATACAGGAAAGATAAGCCACCAATAATGCCACAAAAAATCCCCGATTGTTTTATGATAATTGCATCCGGAATCCGCTTTGTGCTTGCAAATCGGTTATTAAACATTACTCTAGAAGCTATTATTTGCAGATTCGCAACGATTAGTTCCTTTCAACGAAAAAGAACGATTAATAGTTTGTACACAATCGATTTTTGTCATTTTTTTACATGAATAAATATACAAATAGCGGGCATAGAAATGCGCCAATAATTGCTGATAAGCCCATAGATAACGAGCCTACTGATAATTCTTGCTCTCCGTATTCTCTTAATTTAACAAGTCCAACGCCATGCGAAGCACTACCTACCGCAACCCCTCTGCTAACAGCTGAGTCAATGTTGCCGTATTTAATGACTAACGGTCCGATAATAGCGCCTACAAATCCTGCTAGCATTACAAACACAGCTGTTAATGGTGGAATGCCGCCAATTGTTTCACTCACCTGCATACCAACAGGTGTCGTTAATGATTTCGGTAAGGCTGTCAGCATCCAGCTATCGTTGACACCGATCCATTTCAACATAACAAATATTGTCACTAAGCCCGTAATCATGGCGATAAAAATACCTGACAAAATAGAATACTTATACTTTATAATAATCGCACGCTGATTATAAAGAGGATACGCAAGTGCTACAACTGCTGGACCTAGCATTTTTTGAAGCCACTCGCCTCCCTCCATATAAGTAGAATATGGAACATTAAAGACTAATAAAATGATGACACTGACGATCGTTGTCGTCACTAGTGGAATCATTAAAGGATGTGGAAAACGCTGATAAAGTTTTGTAAATAATAGGAACAACACAATTGTGCCGATTACAACAATCATTTCAATCAATAGTTAATTCCCCCTCTCCATCCTCTACAATAGCCTCTGTTTCTTTTTTAGCCTGCTCCTTTTTCTCAATCATTTGGGTAAGTAATCCTGTAATATAAATAGAGATTAACGTGCTGGCTATAACAGCTAAAATGATTAACAGACCAGTCGTTGACAAAAGTTCAGGATAGTCAATCACTCCCACTGTTGCAGGAATGAAAAACAATGTTAATACGCCAATTAAAAAGCCTGCTCCATCTTGAATGTATTCTACTTTAATTATTTTAAAGATGAGTGAAAGTGCTAATAATAATAATCCAATTATACTTCCAGGCAGAGGTACATGTACTAAAGACACAATACCTTCGCCAATGTAATAATAAATATTGAGTATGCCAATCTGAACAATAATACGAACAACTCTCTGTAACATCGCAGCAAAATTTTCGTTCAACATTTCGCCACATTTCACCCCCTATTACGTTCATTCTACATCTGCAGGAATTTTCTGTCTATTATAATTTTAAGATAAAATAGAAAAAGAAGATAGCTCAAAAACACTTTAAGCGACCTTCTTTTTATTCAAACGATCAATAGGTTGTCTATAGAAACACACTAAATATGGCTCATCATCATAACGTGTAGTTGATTTCCGTTCCGACTGGGCGCTTTGTTGCTGACGCTTCGCTTTCGCACAGATAAAACATTGTTGCTGACGCTTCGCTTTCGCACAGATAAAACATTGTTGCTGACGCTTCGCTTTCGCACAGATAAAAC